>CAZUZD010000010.1:0-50774 GCA_964624465.1 uncultured Isosphaeraceae bacterium | reverse complement strand
GAATGCGATGAAGGTCCGCACACGGAGCAGGAAGCGACAGCACACCCTGGTGGTCCCGAAGGGCTTCGACCCCGAGGTCCACCTCGACCCGAATCTGAGGCGGTACGACGACCACGCCCGGTACGTCCTGGACCGCATCTTCTGGCGGAGGAAGCAGGAAAGGTTGAGCCCCGACGGGATGGTCCGGCTGAAGACGACCTACATGGCCGAATTCTTCCCCGACCACAAGGTCGTCAAGAAGGTGCTCGAATCGATGGAGCGCAACGGTGCCCTCCAGATCGACCGGGATTTCGTCGCCGCCCGGCCTGGTCGTCCCGGCCAATGCCGTGGGTACAGGCCCACCCCCGAGATCGTCGGCGACGGCTACGTCAACCACACGCCGTCGAACAAGTTCCTGGTGAAGCACATTGACCAGTGGAAGAGTGTGCGGGATCGGCGGCTGCGGCCAATTCACCGTCACCTCGTCCGCTACCTCAAGTACGTGGACTTCGACCTGGAGGGCGCACGCAGGGCGGTCCTCGAACATCACGAGTTCAGCCCGCTGGTCCGGGGCAAGGACGGGCAGATGAGGGAGCGAGATGTCGCCGCCGCATTGGTCCTCCTGGAGCGATTTGCGGCCGGGGGCCACGACCCGATCGTCGATCACTACGGCCGGCTCCACTACGGACTCAGCAGCCTGCCCTCGGTAACCCGATGCTGCGTGACCTACAAGGGGCAGCCGCTCGTCTTCCTGGACATCGCCTGCTCGCAGCCGTTCTTCCTGGGCATGCTCCACCTGGCGTCCCGTCTTCATCCCGGCTACTTCGATGGCTGGAAGCGGCTGACCGAGAAGGAGGACTACTTGAAATACGAGATTGATGAGGACTTTCTCGACAACTTGGTCTCATCGTCATGCTCCTCTTGCCCATTGTCCCATGCTCATGCTTCTTCATCTCCAAACAAGGGCCAAAGACCAAAAATTCAGGAAGAAGGGGGAGAGGGGATGGGAGTAGGCTCCCTACTATGGGGTTTTTGCGATTCCAATTACCTTAAAGCTATGGGAGACAACAAGAAAGACGACGAAACTAACGATTTAGTGGTACAGGAGAGCAAAATCCCCCCTATGGGCTTCCAGGACGATGTGGACCGGTACATGGCCCTGGTGACCACGGGGGGGTTCTACGAGGCCCTGATGAGGGAACTGGACGTTCCCGACGATCACAGGGAGGACTTCAAGCGGACGCTCTACCAGAACGTCTTCTACGGCACGCTGAGGGTCCAGAAGGCCAGCGTGGAGGGCAAGGCGTTCCGGCGGCTCTTCCCGACGATCAACAACCTGCTCCTCGACCTGAAGGAGGGCCAGTACCAGCGATCGAGCCGGATGATGCAGAAGGTCGAGGCCCACTTCGTCTACGACCGGATCTGCGGCCGGATCGAGGCCGAGCGGCCCCAGATCTTCCTGGGGACGATCCACGACGCCCTGGTGACCACTCCCGACCAGGCGGGTTACGTGCGGCGGGTCATGACCGAGGAGTTCGATCGGGTCGGCGTCACGCCCACCATCCGAGAGAAGTGAGGACGGCCGGGGTCTCAAGGTGGTGACCGGGTGAGCACGGAGGAGGCGTGGGTCTCGGAAAGCATCCGGCTCTGGATCGAGGGCAAAGCGTTGAACATGGAGGGCCAGGATGCCCGCCGAGGCGACTCCAAGACCGGATGGACCCTGGGGGGCACCATGGCCGAGAATGCCGCAGATCGTGCCATGGAGCGTCTGAAGGGGGGAGGCCGCAACGCCCGATTGGGCCGTGAAGGTGCGATGCTATCGCTACGAGGGCTGTTCGAGGCGAAAGCAGGTCGGCGGGGGGCGGATCGATCGTCTTTCCTGATGTTGAACAACGGAGATGGGACTTCCCGCCCTGGTGCGGCCCATCACTCACCTCTTGAGAATCCGGTGATCGACGACGGTGATCCGACTTTCCGGCTTTCCGCCGAATCCGACCGCTCCGGGCGTTCGTCGCCCCCGAAGGCCCCGAGTCCCGAACATGATCCCGATCGTCTACCACCCCCGCTACAACATCACGGCTTTCGGCCTGGAGCGGCTCCACCCCTTCGACGGCCGAAAGTACCGCCGCATCCAGGATGCCCTCGTCGCACGTGGCCTGCGGCGGCCCAGGGACTTCGTGAGGCCCCGACCGGCTATCCGCAGCGATCTGCTTAACGTCCACGCCGAGGACTATCTGCGGTCGCTCCGGCGGCCCGACGACCTGACCGGCATCCCGGAGGTGCCGGTCGTCCGCCGCCTACCCGCCTGGGTGATCGGCACGGTCCGCCCGCAGCGTCGGCGAGGGGCTCCATCTTCCCGCAGGAGGGCTGTCCGATCAGCATGTCAGCGAAATCGTCATTTGGGGCGGCGGACGGGACGAGTTGCGATCGTTGCGGGACCGCAACGGGATGAAGGTGAGGCGGCTTGGCGTGGCGGACCAGGGATCGTGACATGTTGGAATTATGAGTTAACCCCGCCGCCCAAGATTCTCACCTCGGGCGACGGGGCTCTTTCCACCCGCTGTTCCGCACCGGGTGTCCTGCGATCATACTGGAAGCCGATCACAAAAACTCAAAAAAAACGGAACATATTTGGAAAACAACTGCCGAAGCGGCAAGAGGACAAGCCCAGCATGGTCGTCGCCTTCGGCGAGGCCGCCGGGTTGCGCATCGGCGCAGTCGAGCGGCGTCTCACCCTCCGGTCCTGTCCGCAACCACGGCCACGAGGGTCGCAGCGATTTCCCCCAGAGGGACGACCCGATCGACGACCCCGGTGGCGATGGCGGCCAGGGGCATGCTCGGCGCATCTGCCGTCCCCGGTTCCTGGGCGATGACATGGCCACCGTTCCGATGGATAGCCCCGAGCCCGCCACTGCCATCCCCGTCGTGCCCTGTCAGCACGACGGCCACGGCCCGACCCTTCAGGTTGGCCGCCATCGACAGGAAGAGATTGTCGGCGGAAGGCCGGACGTACTTCACCTTCTCGGACTGGACGAGGGAGAGCGTTCCCCCCGGAGTCACGAGCAGGTGCCGGTCGGGGACGGCGACGAAGACCGTCCCCATACGAAGGGCGTCACCCTCCTCGGCCCACTTCACCGCCAACGGCGTAGCGGCGTCCAGGATCTTCACGAGCATGTTCGGCTTCTGTGCTGTCCGGTGCAGGACGACGAGCAGGGCGGCGGGGAAGTCAGCGGGCAGGTCCGAGAGGATGCGACTGAGGGCGTCCAGTCCGCCTGCCGAGGCCGCCAGGGCGATGACCGGGAAGGAGGGTACGGTAGGGTCGAGGTGCTGCGGGAGATTTTCACCGGGCAACGTGCTCACCTTCGGGACATGACGTTCGACTTGAAGATGTGGCCCACGAATCAGTGAGCCACGATGAATCGGGGATCGCCGGATCGTCCCGGTGTCCCTTGGACGCTCAGTCCGGGTCCGCCTGCCAACCCTCCAGCAGCCCCTTCAGAGCGTCGGGGTCCGCCGGCTTGACCAGATGATGATCAAAGCCCGCCTCCTTGGACCTCGCCACGTCGTCCTCCTGACCCCAGCCCGTCAGTGCCACGAGCAACGCTCGGCGAAACTCCGGCCTCAACCGCAGCCGCCTGGCCACCTCGTTGCCGTCCATCCCCGGCAGCCCGATGTCCAGCAGGACGACTTCGGGCAAGAACTCCCCGGCGATGGCCAGGGCCTCGGGGCCGTCGTGGGCGACCCGCACCTCCTGGTCGTAAAGCCTCGCCAGCAGCCTCGCCAGGCTCCTGGCGGCGTCCACGTTGTCGTCCACGACCAGGATGCGACGGGACGGCGGCCTGTCGGCCGGCCCACCGTGATGGCCTCGGGCCTGCGTGTCCTTCCCCTTGGCCCGTGCGAGGATCGGCAGCCGAACGACGAACTCGCTGCCCATGCCCGGCCCCTCGCTGTGGGCTGCGATCGACCCGCCGTGCATCTCCACCAGCGTCCGCACCAGGCTCAGCCCGATCCCCAGCCCGCCCTGGCTGTGGCCCTTGTGGTCATCGACCTGGACGAACATGTCGAAGACGTTCGGCAGCATCTCGGGCCTGATCCCGATGCCCGTGTCTTGCACACGCAGGACCGCCTCGCCGCCATCGGGCTCGACCGTGAGCGTGATCTCACCGCCCGGCTCGGTGTACTTGGCGGAATTGTTCAGCAGGTTCCAGAGCACCTGCTCCAGCCTCGTCGGGTCGGCCTCCAGCCTGATCGCCTCGCCGGGGAGCGATACGGTCAGCCGGTGGCGTCGGTCGTCGATCTGGGGTCGGGCCGTCTCGACCGACTGGCTGACGATCGTGGCCAGGTCCACGGCCTCCCGGTGCAAGTCGATCTTGCCCTGTGAGATGCGGGCCACGTCCATCAGGTCGTCGATCAGGCGTGCCAGGTGCGTCACCTGCCGCTCGGCCATCGCCCTCTCCGACTCCATCTCGCCGTCGCCGTCGGGCCGCCTCATCAGGTGCAGGGCGTTGCGGATCGGGGCCAGCGGGTTGCGTAACTCGTGCGCCAATGTCGCCAGGAACTCGTCCTTGCGGCGGTCGGCTTCCCGGAGCGCCTGCTCCTGCTCGATCCGCCCGGTCACGTCCACCGTGATCCCGTCGAACCGCAGCGGCGTCCCCTCCACGTCGTAGAACGGCTGGCCGATGGCCCGGACCCACCGCACCCGCCCCTGCGGATCGACCGTGCGGAACTCGGCGTCGTACTCGCTGCGGTCCCCGATCGACCGCTCGATGGCCCGCCTTGTCACCTCCCGGTCCTCGGGGTGGATGCGCTCGTAGAACGTGTCGATCGTCACCTCGGCGTCCGGGGCCAGGCCGAAGTGCTCCTTGCACTTCGGGTTCCAGACCAGCCCGTCGAACGGCAGGTCGCAGTACCACAGGCCGACCTCGCTGGAGTTGACCACGAGGTCCAGCCGCTCCCGGCTCACCTCCAACTCCTGCTCGGTCCGCTTCTGCTCGGTCGTGTCCCTCATGATCTTCAGCAGGCCGACGGCCCCGCCGCCATCCCGCATTGGCATCAGCAGTCCGCTGGCCCAGAACCGTGTCCCGTCATTCCGCACATGCCATCGCTCGTTCTCGGCCCGGCCCCGGTCCAGCGCCTTCTCAATCTCCTGCTCGGGGACGCCCCGCTCGATGTCCTCGGGGATGAACAGGATGCTGCCGTCCCGGCCGACGATCTCCTGTTCCTCGTAGCCGAGCAGGTTCCTCGCCCCCGAGTTCCAGGTGGCGACCTTGCCGTCCAGGTCCAGGGTGAAGATGGCATAGTCGGCGGCGCTCTCCACGATCAGCCGCAGCCGCTCCTCGCCCCGCCTCAGAGCCTCCTCGGCCCGCTTCCGCTCGGTGATGTCACGGGTCGAGCCGGCGACCGCCTCGACCTCGCCGCCCGCCCCCAGCACCGGCACGAAGATGTACTCGTACATCCGCTCTCCCAGGTGGCTCGTGTAGGGCGTGTCGTCCCGTACCGGCTGCCTGGTGTCGATCACCTGCCTGATCTGCCGTTGCAGGCGTGCCGCCAACTCGGGCGGGTAGCCGAGGTCGAAGAAGTCCCGGCCCACCGCCTCGTCCAGGCCCTTCCGCCAGAGGCCCAGGAGGGCGGCGTTGACGTAGGTGAAGCGGCCGTCGAGGTCGAAGATGTAGTTGAAGTCGGGGGTGTTCGACAGGGCCGTCTCGTAGGTGCGGCGCAGCCGCTCGGACGCCGCCAGGAGCCGCCGCTCCCGCTCCTCGGCCCGCACCCGCCCGGTCACGTCACGGAAGTAGACCGAGAGCCCGTCCGGGGCCGGGTAGCAGTAAACCTCGTACCAGCGGTCGTGATCGGGATAGTACGACGTGAACGAGACGGCGACCCGCTCGTCGTCGGCCCGGCGGTAGGCCCGCTCGAACTCGCTGCCGGCCAGTCCGGGGTATTCGTCCCAGAGGACCTTGCCGAGGAGGTCGCCCGGCCGGCGATCCAAGACACGCTCGGCTTGGCGGTTCACGTAGGTGAACCGCCAGGCCCGGTCCACGGCGAAGAAGGCGTCGGTGATCGACTCCAGGATGGATCGGGTCCGTTGCTCGCCCTCCCGCAGCAGGTTCTCCTGCCGCCGCCTCGCCGTCACGTCCCGGAAGGTGAGCACCACGCCGGACACCCGGCCCCGATCATCCCGGATGGGTGCGGCGCTGTCGTCGATGGGCCGCTCCATGCCGTCTTTCGAGATCAGGATGGTGTGGTTGGCCATGCCGACGATTACGCCCTCACGCAGCGCCCGGAGGGCGGGGTTCTCGACCTCCCGGCGGGTCTCCTCGTTGACGATGCTGAAGACCGCAGGGAGGGGCTGGCCCGCCGCCTCCTGCGAGGTCCACCCAGTGAGCGCCTCGGCGACCGGGTTCAGCGACCTGACCCGGCCCTCGGCGTCGGTGACGAGCACGGCATCGCCGATGCTGGCGAGGGTGATCCGCAACTGCTCACGCTGCTGGACGGCCTCGTCGGCGTCCCTCCTGGCCCGCTTCCTGGCGTCCCGCAACGCCCCGCCGAACAGGGCGATTCCCAGGCCGACGACGAGGTAGAGCGCCAGCCCGGCCTGATTCTCGACCCCCCGGACGGTGAGGCTGTCACGGGGCGGCAGTAGGAAGCGTGCCGAGAGGACGGCCCCCAACCCTGTCGCCAGCAGGGCGGGGCCATGGCCAGCGTACCCGGCGACGATCAGGACGGCGAAGAACAGGGTGGCGAAGGGGAACAGGTCGCCCAGCACCGGGTCGAGGGCGAGCCGGATGGCTACCGCCACGACGACGGAGGCGACGGCGAGCCCGTAACGGGGCCACGTCGAGCGAGGCAGGCTGAGCATCATGACATCCCGAGCGATCCCCGACCCGAGGGCGGTCTGTGGATCGCTTTCCTTATCTCTTCTCCTGAAGTTCCGTGGCGACGATCGTATCAAATCCGGTTTGAAGATGCCTCCAGATCCCTTATCGGCTGACGGACAGTAAATCGATCGTCAAGGAGCCTGAGATGACCGCCTGGCTCGTCAACCGCCGACGCCTGGGAGGCGTTCCGGCGGGCCGACGGCTTCGACCTGATCATCAGCGACATCGGCCTCCCCGACGGCACCGGGCTCGACTTGATGCGGAGGGTCAGGGCGGTGCGGTCGGTCCCGGCCATCGCCCTGACCGGCTACGGCATGGACGAGGACATCCGCCGGAGCCGGGAGGCCGGGTTTCACGAACCACATGACCAAGCCGATCGACTTCACGAAGCTGGAGGCGATGATCCGCCAGGTCGCCAACTGCGCCCGGTCGTCCTCTCAGAGCCCGCACATCCCCTCGCACTCACCCTGTGAGACCCCGCCGGTCACGTCCCTGCCGCCGAGGTCCACCTCGACCAGGGGCAGGCAGGAGCGGTGGAGGTACATGCTCTGCTCCAGGCTGCGGTTGGCGACGGTTCCGGGCCGGCGCAGGGCCTCGTCCACCTCGACGGCCCTCGCCCAGCCCGCCGGGTCCGAATCCCGCAGGTGCCGCCACTCGAAGTTGCTCTTGAACGGGCAGGACACGCAGGCGCTCCTGGGCACCTCGTGCGGGATCGTCTGCTTCTTCAGGTAGTCCACGCAGTCCGTCCTGGTCAACTCGTCGTCGAAGAGCGGGAACCGGCCCTCGCCCCAGGGGTGGCCCACGAACCGGGCCTTGACCTTTGCGGCCCGCCGGGGCTCGTCATGGGACAGGCCGAAGTACTGGACGACCTTTACTCCCTTCGGCATCCGCTGGCGATACTCCAGGCCGACCACCTGGCGGCGGATGACCTGCTCGACGACGTTGATCTTGTAGTCGGAGGTGCATTGCCGCCGCAGCATGCCGCCGGTGACGCCCGGCGTGGCCGACGTGAAGGCCGGGATCGAGGCGAATCGCCCGCCGGTCGAGTTCTTGCCGTGGATCAGGTCGTCGCCCAGCTTGCCCGCCGAGGCGGTGAGGATCGGCGGGCCGCCCAGCGAGCGGAGCCACCCCAGGTGGCCGTAGACAGACTCGGGCTCTTCTTGCGTATCGGCGAAGGCGGCGTAGTCGAGCTGCTCGTCCAACTCGCCGTTGAGGAACATCAGGTAGAGGGCGGTGGACTGGACCCCTGCGCCCAGGTTGAGGATGTGATAAGTCTTGGTTGATTCCACGCCCTATGTAGGGCCTGGGCGTGGAATTCCTCGTGGTCAATTGGGCCTCGGATGGCCCTCACGCCACGAGCACCAGTTTCAGCCCGGCGATGATCAGCACCACCGCCAGGAGCCGCCGGAGCGTAACATTGCCCAGACGCCGGCTGCCGAACTCGGCCCCGAGGATGCCCCCGAGACCTGCGGCCACGGCCCAGTAGGGGATGGCTCCGGGCAGGGCCGCCAGCGAGGACAGCCGCCCGGCGAGCCCGGCGACGGAGTTGGCCAGGATGAAGGCGGCGGAGACCCCAGCCGATCGCTTCGCATCGGCCCAGCCCATGAGGACCAGCAGCGGCGTCAGGAAGATCCCGCCGCCGGTCCCGGTCAAGCCCGACAGCAGCCCGATGCCGGCCCCCGAGGCGAGGGCCGCCGGCAGGGGCACCGGCCCTCCAGGAGTCACCGTCGTCGAGGCCGCCGGTGCGGCCCTCAAGACCCTGGAGGCGACGAAGAGAAGGATCACGCCGACGGCGGGCTTGTGGACCTGGCCGGGCAGGGTCACGGCACCGCCGACGAAGGCCGCCGGGACCGCCGGCAGGGCGAAGGGCCAGAACAGCGGCCAGGAGAAGCAACCGGCCCGGCAGAACCTCACGGTGGCGATCGAGGCCACCAGGATGTTCAGCGTCAACGCCGTCGGCTTCATCACCGCCGCCGACACGCCGCAGAGCCCCATCACCGCCAGGTAGCCCGACGCCCCGGCGTGGCCGACGCTGGGGTAGAGCTGGGCCGCCAGGAAGATCAGCCCGCCGACGATGGCGAGGGTGGGGGGCATGGTGTGTATCATAGCCTCGACATGGCCGGAATTCGACGGTCGCTGGTCGAGCGAGGCCCGTTCGATGGAGATAATGATGACCCTGGTGCGATCCCTGTCCCTGTTCCTCCTCGCCGGGCTGTGCGAGATCGGCGGCGGCTGGCTCCTCTGGAAGTGGCTGCGGGACGACCGGCCCGGATGGTGGGGCCTGCTGGGCGGCCTGGTGCTGGTTTTCTACGGCGTCATCCCGACCCTCCAGTCGAGCCACTTCGGGCGGGTCTACGCCGCCTACGGGGGCTTCTTCATCGCCCTCTCGCTGCTCTGGGGATGGGCCATCGACGGCGACCGGCCCGACCGGGCCGACGTGCTCGGTGCCTCGATCGCCCTGGTCGGCGTCTGCCTGATGATCTACTGGCCCCGCACTCCGGGGAGCCCTTGACGGGCCATCCCCGGCACCCTATATTCGACCAGACGAATGAAGAAGACACGGACCACCACGCCCGGCCTCGACGAGTCCACCCGCACGCTGGCGGCGTTCGCCGACCCGGTGCGCCTGCGGCTGCTGAGCTTGCTCTCGGGCGACCAGGAGGAGGTCTGCGTCTGCCACCTGCACGGTGCCATGGAGCTGCCCCAGCCGACCGTCTCCCGGCACCTGGCCTACCTCCGCAAGCACGGGCTCGTCGCCGGGCGCAAGGAGGGTCTCTGGGTCCACTACCGCCTGGCCAGGCCCAGGTCCGCCCTGCACCGCATCCTCTTCGGCTGCCTGGGCAGCTGCCTCGGCGACCCGGAGGTCTTCGCCCAGGACCGCATGCGCCTCGCAGGGCTCCTGGGCTGCTGCGGGGGGCCGTGAGACCGCCCGATTTTTTTGCTCCACTATATTCGCCTTAATCCATATTGAGTCAGGGCACGAGGAGTCCCTCCATGAGCACCGCAGCGATGACATGCCATCCCCGGACGGGGGGGCGGCTCGCCTTCCTGGACCGCTACCTGACGCTCTGGATCTTCCTGGCCATGGCCCTGGGCGTCCTGCTCGGCAACGTCGCCCCCGGCGTCGTGGGGACGATCACCGGCCTGTCGGTCGGCACGACCTCGGTCCCCATCGCCCTGGGCCTGATCGTCATGATGTACCCGCCGCTGGCGAAGGTCCGCTACGAGGAGCTTGGCCGGGTCTTCCGCAACACGAAGATCCTGGGCCTCTCGCTGGTGCAGAACTGGGTCATCGGCCCGGTCCTGATGTTCGCCCTGGCCCTGATCTTCCTGCCCGACAGGCCCGAGTACGCCATCGGGCTCATCATGATCGGGCTGGCCCGCTGCATCGCCATGGTCATCGTCTGGAATGACCTGGCCAAGGGGGACACGGAGTACGCCGCCGGGCTGGTCGCCTTCAACAGCGTCTTCCAGGTGCTCTTCTACTCGGCCTACGCCTACGTCTTCGTCAAGGTCTTGCCCCCGTTGCTGGGCTACCGCTTCGGGGAAGTGGACCTCTCGAAGATCACCATCGGTGCCATCGCCGCCAGCGTCCTCGTCTACCTCGGCATCCCATTCCTGGCCGGGATGATCACCCGGTTCGTGGGGCTGAAGGCGAAGGGCCGGGAGTGGTACGAGCAGCGGTTCATCCCGGCAATCAGCCCACTGACGCTGGTCGCCCTGCTGTTCACGATCGTGGTGATGTTCTCGATCCAGGGTCGAAACATCGTCCGCATCCCGCTCGATGCCGCCCGCATCGCCGTGCCGCTGCTGATCTACTTCGTGGTGATGTTCCTCGTCTCCTTCTGGATGGGGCGGAGGCTCGGGGCGGACTATTCCAAAACGACCACCCTGGCGTTCACGGCGGCGAGCAACAACTTCGAGCTGGCAATCGCCGTAGCCGTCGCCGTCTTCGGCATCAACTCGGGGGCGGCGTTTGCGGCGGTCATCGGCCCGCTGGTCGAAGTCCCGGTGATGATCGGGCTCGTGAGTGTCGCCCTCCATTTCCAGGGGAAGTATTTCGCCCCTACTGATTCAGTCAGCCCTGAGCCCGTCCCCATTACTTGAGGAGATCGCATCTCGATGTCCCATCGCAGGCACTATCACACATTCGCCCTCGCCTTGCTCCTGGCTCCTTCCGCCCGCTGCCTGGCCAATGACGACGTGGGGACGCTGGTCCGCTCGCTCTGGCTGGTCCAGAGGTTCGGGATCGCCGATGCCGTGGCCCCTGGAAACGATCAGAAGGTCAAGGGGAAACTGTCGAAGGCCCTGGGCAAGGAGCGCACCCTCACCGCAGCGGGAGTACAAGGTCTCATGGATTCCTCGACGTTCGAGAAACTGGCCGGGGGCGACGGGAAACTCGACGCCGCTGAGTTGCGAAAGGCCCTGGACGCCGACGTGCCCGAGTCCCGCAGGCGACTCTCCCCGAAGGTCGCCTCCCACGCCGACCTGCTGACCACCTCGTTCGACATGATCGACGAGCCCCACCGTGAGGCGGGCGAGACGCTCGCCGACTGGATCGCCGGGAACTACAAGCCGGGGCAGCCGCTCCACGTCACGGTCGTCTGCACGGGCAACAGCCGCCGGAGCATCCTGGGGGCGACGATGGGCAACGTCGCCGCCGCCTACTACGGGATGCCCGAGGTACGGTTCCACAGCGGCGGCACCGCCCCGACAGCCTTCAACCCCCGCACCGTTGCCTGCCTGAAGGAGATCGGCGTCGAGATCGTGCCGACCGGCACCGAGGCCCCCCGAGGCGAGCCGAAGACCGCCAACCCGATCTACAGGGTCCGCTGGGGGCAGGCCGGGGAGCCCGCCCTGGAGGCGACCGAGTTCTCCAAGACCTACTCCGACGCCAGCAACCCGGAGCGGGGCTTCGCCGCCCTGATGGTCTGCGGGGAGGCCGACGCCGCCTGCCCGTTCGTCAAGGGGGCGGCCCTGCGGGTCTCGATGCCGTACCTGGACCCGAAGCTCTACGACGACGGCAAGTTCGAGGCGGCCAAGTACGCCGAGCGGCGTGACGACATCGGTCGGCTCATGCTCTCGGTCATGATGCAGGCCCGGAACCGCCTGGGCCGGTCGAATACGTCCCGCTGAACTGAGAGGCGCAATCCCATGTCCGAGACAATCACCGAGGCCGTGAAGTCGAAGTACGGGTCGGTCGCCATGAGCGGCCTGTCCGGCGATCAGGGGGGCGTCAAGGCGGTGGCCGAGGCGTTCGGCTACACGCCCGAGGAATTGGCCTCGATCCCCGCCGAGGCGAATATGGCCCTGTCCTGCGGCAACCCCACCGCCACCGCCAACCTCCGGGAAGGCGAGACCGTCGTGGACCTGGGCAGCGGCGGGGGCCTGGATGTGTTCCTGGCGGCCCGGAAGGTCGGCCCGACCGGCAGGGCGATCGGCATCGACATGACGCCCGAGATGCTCGACCTGGCCCGCAAGAATGCCGAGAAGTCGGGGCTGACGAACGTCGAGTTCCACCGGGCGACGATCGACAAACTGCCGCTGCCGGACGCCTCGGCGGACTGCGTGATCTCCAACTGCGTGATCAACCTGGCCCCCGACAAGCCCGCCGTGTTCAAGGAGATCGCCAGGGTCTTGAAGCCCGGCGGGCGTCTGGCGGTCAGCGACATCGCCCTGAAGCGGGAGTTGCCGCCGGAACTCGGCGACGACCTGATGGCCTACGTCGGCTGCATCGCCGGGGCGATCCCGATCGAGGAGTACCGCCGGGGGCTGATCGAGGCCGGATTCTCGCACGTCGAGGTGATCGACAGCGGTGCGGATCTGAACGCCTACGCCAAGGTCGAGAACCAGGCGGCATGTTGCCCGCCCCGGCTGTCACCGGCCTCGGGCCTGGCCGTGGTCGAGTCGGCGTGCTGCTCGCCGAGCCCCGTGGCGTCCGGTCCGGCGACCGACGTATCGGGGTGCTGCTCGGCCCCGGCTCCCGGCCCGGCCGACGTCGATGCGGGTTGCTGCCCGGTGGGTCCGGCGGCGGTCGTGGACGAGGCCCTCCACGCCCGGTTGGCCGACCTCCTGCGGAGGTACGACGTGAACGACTACGCCGCCAGCGTGAAGGTCTTCGCCGTCAAGCCCCGGTGATCGGCGGGGATCGCTCGAAGTGATGGGGGGAGCCCCTTCGGATCGGGCGTGGCTCGGGACACGACCTTCGCCGGGCCGCCCGCTCCGACTTGTCGCCGGGGAGCGTCCGGGCCATGCCCCGACCGGCATTATCTCCACGACGCCCGGACGGCGGATCGTCGTTTCCCGGATCGGGCTGACCCCGTGCGATGGCCGGACCGCTCCGGGTCGCCGCCCGGTGTGCGTGGAGTCCGGCCGGTCAGGGTGAGGTCGAGCGGACCGGGATCGGGCCGGCGGTGGCGGTCGGTCGCACGGAGGGCGACGGCCTCGCCGGGTCGGCACCTCGGGCCGGCTTGCAGAGCTTGCGGTCCACCACCCCGGCGACGAGGTGCTGGACGAGGTTGTAGACGATGATCGGCAGCATCACCCTGGGGTGGTCGGCCAGGGTCATCGACGCCAGCACCAGCCCGGTCCCGTTGTTGTTCATCCCCAGCCCGAACATCAGCGAGGTCCGGCGGGCGTCGTCCACCTTGAGGAGCCGTGCGATGGCCCACCCCGCCCCGAAGCCCAGCGAGCACAGCCCCACGGTGATCGCCAGGATGGCGGCCAGGAAGTCCCAGTCGGGCTCGGAGACCGCCTGCGGCAGCGAGAGCGAGGCGTTCGAGTAGTTCAGCAGCAGCAGGATGGCCGAGTTGAGCAGCCGGAGCCGGGGCCTGAGCACGGCGGTGCGGGCCTCGCCCAGGGCCAGGCGGGCGGCGATCCCCAGCAGGGACGGCACGATCACCGTGAGGGCGAGGAAGCCGCCGGCCCCGGAGGCCGCCAGTTCGTGCAGGTCCTCGGAGTAGTCGCCGGTCGTCACGAAGCCGACCGAGTGCAGGGCCAGCGGGGTCGTCAGGGGGCTGAGGAGCGTCGAGCCCAGGACCAGCCCCAGGCTCAGGGCGAGGTCGCCGTTGGCGTTCTGAGACCAGGCCGTCGAGGAGCCGGCGATCGGCATCGAGGCGATCAGGGCCAGGCCGACGAGGATGTTCTGCACCTCGTCGGGGTTGTGCCAGGGCCGCATCGCCAGGCTGACCCCCAGGATGAAGGCGACGGGGACCGCCAGGTTGGCGAGCAGGCCGGCGAGCGGGGCGACCGGGCTCCTCCACAAGGCCCGAAGCTGGGCGACCCGGACGCCGAGCCCGGCATTGAACAGCAGGAAGGCCAGCATCAGCATCGGCAACGACAGCTTGGTCGCCGTGCCGAGGAGCGACACCTGGCCGAGGGAGACGTGCCGGATCGCCAGGCCGGGTCCGGGGAGCAGGGCGGCGACGGCGTAGGTGCCCAGGAGCAGCCAGAGGAAGTGCTCGTGGACGAGGTGGGACAGAGTGTCCAGGGTGCGTCTGCGGGCGTCCATGCGGGCCTCACCTTCCGGGACCACAAACCGTCGCCGTGCCGCAGAGGTTCCCGCCTGCGGCCCGGCCCGGAGTGTACCGCCGGAGTCGGGGCCGGTTGAACCCCAACCGCCACTTCATGAGGGGGATTTTACTCTCCCCTCATTTGATCGGGCCAACGGCCCCGACGGGCTCAGGCCCCGGAGGGCGACCCCAGAAGGTCCTCCTCAAGAAATGGAACTGGTCCCTTCCGAGCCCTCGGCCCTTGGAGGACGTATCAGTTCGTATGGGTCTTGTCCCGACCGGCGGATTTGCATAGAGTTCAACGTGTGGCCCCCGGTCCTCGTCGTCACGGGTCGAACATGACTTTCATCCGCCCCAAGTTGAGGCTCCCGATGATCGCCCTCGTGGCGGTCCTGGGTAGCCTCTTCACGTCCGGCGGGGCCTCGGCCTGCGAGACGATGAAGGGCGACGGCGGCTGTGCGACCGTCAAGCCATGCGGTTGCTGCAAGTCGCCGGCATCGCCCACGACCGATCACGAAGTCGCCGACCCCGCCACGGCGAGCCGCCCCGGCCCGCTCCGTGGCGTCCCGACCTGCGAGACCACGCCATCCGGCGGCTGCGTCTGCGGCACCGAGCGTCCGACGGCACCCGAGCCCAGGCCGGGCTCGAAGTCTTCGGACAACCGCTCCGCCCCCGCACGGGACCTCGGGCACTCCTTGTCCGACCTGCTCCCCTCCCTCGCCCCGATGGCCCGGAGTTCCGCTCCGACGGTCAGCCCGCCGCAGCGCACGGCCCTCTACCTGCGCACCTCCCGCCTGTTGATCTGAGATCGCCCCTGCGTCGAGGCCCTTGCGTCTCGCTGTGCCCGGCGTCCCTCCCCGTTCCCTGAACGAGGGGAAACGACCCTGCGCCCCGAGAACGTCGTGGCCCCGTCGCCGGGGGCGAGGACGACGATCCGCACCCTGCGGGTCGTCCTCCCCATCCCCGGTCTCCGGGGGTGGGATCGTGCGGCTCGCACCGGGCGGGCCGCCGGCATCAGGTCAGCGAATCGGGAGGAAGTGCGATGGAACGTCGTCAAATGATGGGCGTGCTCGGGGCGATGGCCCTGGCCGCCGTGATGGGGGTCGGTGCGGACGCCGCCGAGAAGACGAAGGCCGCCAGGGCGGCGTGCTTGTGCTGCGGCGAGGCTTGCGCCTGCACCGCCTGCACCTGCGATGCGACGAAGGCCGACGCCGCCAAGGGCTGCGACTGCTGCTCCGGTTCGGCGTGCTGCACGGCGACCGCCACGACGGCCAAGGCCGCCGACGCCAAGGATAAGGCGTGCTGCGGGAAGGACGCCAAGGCGGCGAAGGTCTCGAAGACCACCGGGGTCGCCAAGGCGTCGTGCTCCTGCTGCGGCGAGGCGTGCGCCTGCCCGGCGTGCTCCTGCGATGCGACCACCAAGCAGGGGATGGTCAAGGCCACCGAGGGCTGCGCCTGCTGCGGCGGTGCGGCCTGCTGCTCGTCGTCCGGCAAGACCACCAAGGGCAAGGTGGCGGTCGTCCGCTGACCTCCGGGAGGGCCGGTCCCCGGTGGCTCGGGGACCGGCCCCGGTCAAAACCCGAAGGTCGGACACACGGGAGCGGGCCGCACAGGGCGGCCCGCCCCATCACGATTCTACGGCACGAGGCCCACCGACAGGAACCGGGGGTCGCTCCCCCGCCCCCTCGTCCATGGCGACGGAGAGGGGGTGAGGGAGCGGCTCACGATGGGTGAGCCGCAATCGCCGTATCCCTCAACTTGAGGAGAGCATCATGGATCGCAGGGAATTGCTGGGCGTGCTGGGTGCGGGTGCCGTCGGGATGGTCGCCGTTGGCGGGGGCACCGCCCGTGCCGCCCACGAGGGGCACGAGCACGACGGGCACATCAAGACCCTGGGCGAGTGCGCCAAGGTCTGCAACGAGGCGGCCCACCACTGCCTCGACCAGTTGAAGAAGGGCGGCCCGCACGCCGACCACCACGCCAAGTCGCACGAGGCGGCGATGGACTGCCAGGAGTTCTGCACCCTGACCGCCACCCTCATGGCCCGCAGCAGCCCGATGGCGAAGTACGCCCACCAGGCGTGCGCCGACGCCTGCCGGGACTGTGCGGCGGCCTGCGAGGGGCAGACGGAGGACATCATGAAGGAGTGCGTCAAGGCGTGCCGTGACTGCGAGAAGGTCTGCCGCTCGATGGCGGCAGGCACCCGATAACCCCCGATCCGTCCCGCCCCTCCGACAAATGGAGGGGCGGGACCACCGCTTTCAGGGCGAAAAAACCCATCGAAGCGATATCGTCCGTGTTCAAGCCGCCCGCCTTGTTGAAGTGACGGAGGAGAGTCCATCATGGCGATCGACCCCATCTGCGGCATGACGGTCGATCGAGCGACCGCCCGAAGTGCCGAGCGTGACGGCCAGACCTTCTATTTCTGCGGCGAGGGCTGCCGACGCAAGTTCCTCGGCGGGGAGGGTCGGGCCGGGCACGCCCGGCACGCCCGGCACGAGTCCCCTCGGGCGGCCGACCCGTCGGGCGAGCCCGTCATCTACACCTGCCCGATGCACCCCCAGATCGAGCAGGTCGGCCCCGGCAGTTGCCCCATCTGCGGCATGGACCTGGAGCCGAAGACCGCCCGGCCGGACGGGGTGGAGGACACGACCGAACTGAGGAGCATGACCCGGCGATTCCGGGTCGCCGTGGTCCTGACCGTCCCGGTCCTCCTGCTGGCCATGCTGCCGATGCTCGGCGTCCCGGTGGATCATTGGCTGGGGGCCACGTCGTATTCCTGGCTGCAACTCCTCCTGAGCACGCCCGTGGTCCTCTGGTGCGGCTGGCCCTTCTTCGAGCGGGGGTGGAGGTCGGTCGTCACCCGGAACCTCAACATGTTCACCCTGATCGCCCTGGGGACCGGGGCGGCATACCTCTACAGCCTCGTCGCCGTGATGGCCCCCGGCCTGATCCCCGAGAGCTTCCGTCGGCACGGGGCCATGGAGGTCTATTTCGAGGCGGCGGCCGTGATCGTCACGCTGGTCCTCCTGGGGCAAGTCCTGGAACTGCGGGCCAGACGCCGGACCGGGGCCGCCATCCGGGAGTTGCTCTCGCTGGCCCCGCCCACCGCCCGGATCGTCCGTGACGGCCAGGAACGGGACGTGCCGCTGGAAGAAGTCCAGAAGGGCGACACCCTGCGTGTCCGCCCCGGCGAGAAGATCGCCGTGGACGGCACGATCACGGAGGGCCGGAGTTCCGTCGATGAGTCGATGATCACCGGCGAGCCCACGCCGGTCGGGAAGGCAAAAGGCGACGAGGTGATCGGCGGCACGGTCAACGGCACCGGCTCGTTCCTGATGGTCGCCGAGAAGGTCGGCGGCGACACGGTGCTGGCCCGGATCGTCGCCATGGTCGCCGACGCCCAGCGGACCCGTGCCCCGATCCAGAAGGTCGCCGACTCGGTGGCGGGGTACTTCGTGCCCGCCGTCGTCGTCGCCGCCGTCCTCACGCTCCTCGTCTGGGCGATCGCCGCACCGGAGCAGCCCGCCCTGGCCTGGGCGTTCGTCAATGCGGTGGCCGTGCTGATCATCGCCTGCCCCTGCGCCCTGGGCCTGGCCACGCCGATGTCGATCATGGTGGGCGTGGGCCGAGGGGCCAAGGAGGGCGTGCTGATCAAGGACGCCGAGGTGCTGGAGACGCTGGAGAAGGTCGATACGGTCGTGGTGGACAAGACCGGCACGCTGACCGAGGGCCGACCCAAGCTCACCGAATGCGTGCCCGCACCGTCATTCTCCGAGGAGGAAGTCGTCCGCCTCGTCGCCGGGGTCGAGCAGGCCAGCGAGCATCCGCTGGCCCACGCCCTCGTCGTCGGTGCCCAGGAGCGGGGCCTCGCCGTCCCGGCCGTGGAGGGGTTCGACTCCGTGACCGGGGGCGGCGTCCACGGGACGGTCGAGGGCAAGAACGTCCTGATCGGCAAGCGGTCGCTGCTCGCCGATCGGGAGGTTCAGGGCCTTGCCGCCCTGGACGACCGGGCCGACGCCTTGCAGCGGCAGGGCCGGACGGTGATCTATGCCGCCGTGGACGGGCGGTTCGCCGGGCTCCTGGCCGTATCGGACCCGATCAAGGGCTCGACGGCCGAGGCGGTGCGGACCCTGCACGACCTGGGTATGCGGGTCATCATGCTCACGGGGGACAACGAGAAGACGGCCCGAGTCGTCGCCGAACAAATGGGGATCGACGAGTTCCACGCCGGGGTCCGGCCCGAGGACAAGCACGAGCGGATCAAGGCCCTGAAAGCCGAGGGACGCAGGGTGGCGATGGCGGGCGACGGGATCAACGACGCCCCGGCCCTGGCCGCCGCCGATGTCGGGATCGCCATGGGGACGGGGACGGACGTGGCCATCGAGTCGTCGGGCGTCACGCTGGTCAAGGGCGACCTGCGAGGCATCGTGAAGGCCCTGAAGCTGGGCCGGGCCACGATGCGGAACATCCGCCAGAACCTCTTCTTCGCCCTGGTCTACAACGCCCTCGGGGTGCCGATCGCTGCGGGCGTCCTGTACCCGATCTCGCACCACCTCCTGCTCAACCCGATGATCGCCGCCGCCGCCATGAGCTTCAGTTCCGTGTCGGTCGTGGCCAATGCTCTCAGGTTGAGGACGATCCGGCTGTCGGACCCGATCGCTTCGGTCGCCGGAGCCGACCCGGATGACCGAGGACGAAATGCCGAGGGACCGTGATCTGGGGACCGCTAACGAGGACGGCCCCGCCCCTCGCAGGTCGAGGGGCGGGGCCGTGGGGTTCCGGTGCGTTCGGCCCGCTCACCAGGGCCGGTAGATGTACGGCGTGGGCGGCGAGTAGCTCTGAGTGTTGGAGAACCGACCACCGTTGTAGCTGGTGATCCCGTAGGGGGTCTCCGTGTGCCCGTGCGGGCGGAAGTCGTGCCGGCCAACACCGTAGTAGGAATAGGTCCCGAACGGGGTCTGCTTGGTGTGCATGTGCGGTGCGGCGTCGTGCCCGCCGTTCCCGTAATAGTTGTAGCTCGGGACGCCGTAGCCGCCTTGATAACCGCCGCCCCCGTAGTTCTGGGAGTAGCCACCCCCGGCGTATCCCTGCCCGTAGCCGCCATATCCCTGGGCCTGGGCCGGTGTCGTCCCGAGGGCCAGGAGGCCGGTCGCCAGGACGCCCGCCAGGGCCATGCTTCGCAGTGAAAATCCCATGATCGTGACCCTCTCTGTTGGGAAGCCCTCGGTGCGACGGGGTGTCCCGCCCGTTCGCCGTCGATCTTGCCGAGTCGCTCTTCTTACGAAGCACAGGCCATGCCGGTTCGGCGGATGTCCGAGTTGCGGGGGCCTGTACGGCACGCAAGTCCTGACCCCGACGGCAGAAAATCTTCTCGATGGCGGGGACGGCAGACCGGCACGACTTGGCCGTCCTCGGAGAACGGGACAGTTGCGTGGGGGGCGGTGCGCGTCCTCGCCGTAGGGGCGGGACGGGCGGGTGGAACCCCACCCAAAGATGCTGTGTTGGTCGTGTCGCCCCGTCGGCCGACGGGCGGACCGGCTCAGGGTGTCACCGAAATAAAGCGGGCCACGTCCCATGCGTATCCTCACCCTCCTGATCTCGTTCCTCGCCCTCTTTCCCCCCGGTCCGCTCGCCGCCGAGGAGCCCGCCGTCCGGGTCCTCGCCCCCGGCTTCCGGGTGCAACCGCTCCCGCTCCGGCTGACCAACGTCAACAACCTGGCCTTCGCACCCGACGGTCGGCTCCACGCCCTCGGCTACGACGGCCGGGTCCACCGCCTGATCGACTCCGACGGCGACGGCCTGGAGGACAGGGCCGAGCCGTACTGGGACCGGCCCACGATCCGGGTGCCGGTGGGGCTGGCCTGGTCGCCCGACGGGCTCTACGTCTCCTCGCACGGCAAGGTCTCGCTGCTGCGGGACGACGACGGCGACGGCAAGGCGGACCGGGAGGAGGTCGTCGCCTCGGGGTGGCCCCCGACCGACGTGCCCAGCGGGGGCGTCGATGCCCTGGGCGTGACTCTCGACAAGGACGGGAACGTGTACTTCGGCCTGGGCACGCCCGACTACTCCAACGCCTACCGGCTGAAGGACGGCAAGCCCCGCTACGACATCCAGGGCGAGCGGGGCACGATCCTCAAGCTGTCGCCCGACCGCAAGCGTCGGGAGGTGGTGGCCACCGGCATCCGGTTCCCCTACGCCCTCCGGTTCAACCGCCACGGCGACCTGTTCGCCACCGACCAGGAGGGGGAGACCTGGCTGCCCGGCGGCAACCCGCTCGACGAGTTGAACCACGTCGTCCCCGGCCGCCACTACGGCTTCCCGCCCCGCCACGAGGCGTACCTGCCGGGGGTGATCGACGAGCCCCCGGTGGTCGCCTTCGGCCCGCAGCACCAGTCCACCTGCGGGCTGGTGTTCAACGAGACGAAAGAGGGCTGGAAGTCATTCGGCCCGGCGTCCTGGGAGGGGGACGCCTTCGTGACGGGGTTCTCACGGGGCAAGGTCTGGCGGGTCCGGCTGGTCAAGACGCCGCAGGGCTACGTCGGCAGGCCGACCCCGTTCGTCGCCTCGTCGATGGTGGTGGCCGACGTGGCGGTCTCGCCCTCGGGGGCGCTGTACTTGACCTGCCACACCGGCCCGCCCGACTGGGGCAGCGGCCCCCAGGGCGAGGGTCGGCTCTTCCGCATCACCTACGACGACCCCGACGCCCCGCAGCCGGTCGCCGCCTGGGCCGCCGGGCCGATGGAGGCCCGTGTCGCCTTCGACCGGCCCCTCGACCCGAGAGTCGCCGCATCCATGGTCGGCGGTTCGGTCGCCTTCGGAGAGCACGTCCGGGCCGCCGACCGCTTCGAAGCCCACAAGCCCCCCTACGAGGCCGTCAAGCGTCAGCAGGCGGCCCCGAGGGGCACGCTCCGGGTCACGTCGGCGAGATTGTTGGACGGAGGCCGCACCCTGGCACTCTCCACCGACCCGCACCCCTGGGACGTGACCTACGCCCTGACCCTGCCCGGAGTCCGGGCGGAAGGTCGTGCGGGGTGGGGCTCGGCCGTGGACCTGGATTACGACCTGGCCGGCGTCGAGGCGACCTGGAAGGGCCTGCGGGGTGAAGAGGCGGTGTCGGGCTGGTGGCCCCACCCCGACACCGCCGTCGCCCGTGCCCTGACCGCCGGGTCGGCCGGGCACGAGCGGTGCTTCGCCCTGCTCGAACGAGCGGGCCGGCTGTCGCTCCGCACCCTGGTCCGACTCCCAACCGGGCGGGCGACCTTGCGGGTCGAGGCCGGCGGGCCGATCGAGGCAAAGCTGGGCAATGCGATCGCCCATTCATACCGGTCCCCCCAGGGCCGGGACCGGGTGGAGATGGCCCTGGATTCCACCGGCGTCCCGGTCGCCCTCGACCTGGGCCTCTCGACCGGCGTGGATGGCAAGGCCCCCAACCTGCTCGTCTCGTATCACACCGAGTCGGACCCGACCGAGCGCCCCGTGCCGACCGATCGGTTCCGGCTGCCGTGGTCCCCCGCCGCCATCCCCAGCCCGCCGGCCCCGACCGGCCCCCGCCCCGACCTGGCCGGGGGAGACCCGAGGAAGGGCGAGGCCGTCTTCTTCTCCGAGCAGGCCCGCTGCTCGGCCTGCCACAGGGTCCGGGGCAAGGGGGGAGAGGTCGGCCCCGACCTCTCGAACCTCGTCCACCGGGACGCCGCCTCGGTCCAGCGGGACATCGCCGAGCCGGCCGCCACGATCCACCCCGACTACGTGCCCTTCACGGTCGCCCTCAAGGACGGTCGTGTGCTGTCCGGCCTGGTCCGCTCCGAGGGGGAGTCGGCGTTGCGTTTGACCGGCACCGACGCCAGGACGGTCGTCGTCCGGCGTGACGAGGTGGAGGAGCTACGCCCGAGCGCCACGTCGGTCATGCCCACCGGCCTGGCCCTGGGCCTCGGGGAGGCGAAGGTCCGGGACCTGCTGGCCTTCCTGCTCACGCCGCCCCCGGAAGCGGGGGCGAAGAACCCGCAGGAGGACGGACCGCCGGCACGCACCCGTGCCGAGGTCGAGGCGGTCCTGGGGAAGACGGCAGGCGGGCCGGCGAAGTTGCGGGACCTGAAGGTCGTCCTCGTCGCCGGACCCCAGGACCACGGGCCGGGAGAGCACGACTACCCCGCCTGGCGGGAGCGGTGGAGGGCGATCCTGGGGGCCGCTCCGGGCGTGGAGGTCACGACGGCGGACGGCTGGCCGGACAAGGACCAGTGGCGGGACGCCGACCTGATGGTCCTGTACCTCTGGAACCACGACTGGTCGCCCGTGCGGCTCGGCGAGTTGGACGCCTTCCTCGCCAGGGGCGGGGGCGTCGTCGCCCTGCACGCCGCCCTGATCGCCGACAAGGAGCCCGAGGCGCTCGCAGGGCGGTTCGGGCTGTCGGCCCAGCCGGTGCGGACCAAGTACCGCCACGGGCCGCTGGACCTGGAGATCACCGCCCCGCCCGACCACCCGATCACCCACGGCCTGAAGTCGGTCCACTTCACCGACGAGACGTACTGGCCGATGGTCGGCGACACCTCGAAGGTCGGGGTGCTGGCGACGGCGGCCGAGGAGGGCAAGGCGCACCCGATGCTGTGGACCTTCGAGGCGGGCAAGGGCCGGGTCTTCGGCTCCGTCCTGGGCCACTACACCCGGACCCTGGACGACCCGCTGTTCCGCATCCCGGTCCTGCGGGGCATGGCCTGGGCCGCCCACGAGCCCGCCGGTCGGTTCGAGCGGCTGGCACTGGAGGACATGGAACCTGCGGGGAAGTGAACGGGATGGGCGGGAGGCGGCCCGAGCCCGCACCGCCCGACGCCCGTGCGGGCCTCACCGATCTCCGTCCTTCCCCTCGCCCGCCGGATTCCGGGATGCCCGCCCGCCACCCAGGCCGGGCCGTGGCAAGAGCATCGGCACCCGCCGCCGGTAGTCCTCGTACGTGACCCCGTGAGCGCCCAGGAGGTCTCGCTCTTCCAGGCGGACCCCGACGACGATGTAGGCCGTCGTCGCTGCGGCGAACAGCAGGTGCCCCCAGGTCATCGTGGGGGCCGCCCAGAAGGCGACCAGGAAGCCCAGCATGATCGGGTGGCGGACGTGCCGGTAGATCGCCGGGGTGCGGAACGGCGGCGGCGTGTACGGCCTGCCGGCGGCGAACAGGGAGACCTGCCGCAGCCCGAATAGGTCGAAGTGGTCGATCAGGAACGTGGAGGCCAGCACGACCAGCCACCCGGCCCAGAACAACCCCCACAACGCCGTCCGGGCCGCAGGCCATCGGGCGTCCCACGCCACCCCCGGCAGCGGACGCCACTGCCAGTAGAGCAAGCCCAGGAGCAGGCTGCTCGTCAGGACGTATGTGCTCCGCTCGACGTGCGGGGGCACCAGCCGGGTCCACCGCCGCTTGAACCCCGGCCGGGCCATGACGCTGTGCGGGACGGCGAAGCCGCCGAGCAGGAGCACGTCGATGGCCAGGGCCTCGACCGTCGGGATCTGCGGCCCGGAGTCGATGGCCTTCGGGACGACGAGGTTGCCGACGAACCCGATGGAATACACGAACGTGGCGAGGAAGATCAGGTAGGTGATCACCCCGTAGGACATCGTAGTGATTCTGCCCATGATGCCACCCTTGGCCCCCTCCACGGCCGGACGGTCACGGCCGCAACGGCGAGTGTTTCTCCACGCTGTTCCTGATCATTCCCCGGCGGTTTCCAACTCCACGGTCGGCTTTCGGGCCGTGACCAACCCGCCCTGCGTGGAGGACGACGTGCGGTAGCCCGTCCACCCGTGGAAGGTGGTCTCGGTGAACCCGACCTCGGCGAGCATTTGCAGGAGCGACCGCCCCCGGATGGCACCGGCGATTCAGTCGGACCACGCCCCCTTGAGTTCGACCTCCTCCGGGGTCACGGCATCGTCCAGGAGGATGTCGGCCATCTGGAGGCGGCCCCCCGGCTTGAGGGCACGGAAGACCTCGGCCAGCACCCTCGGCTTGTCGAGGCAGAGGTTGAAGACGCCGTTGGAGATCACGACATCCACCGACCCGTCGGGCACGGGGAGGGCGTCGGCCTCGGCTCGGTGGAACTCGACGTTCTCCAGCCCGAGGGAGGAAGCGTTCCGCCTCGCCTTGGCGAGCATGGCCTCGGTGACATCCACCCCGATGACCCTGCCGGAAGGCCCGACGCTGCGGGCGGCGAGGATGCTGTCCATCCCCGCACCCGAGCCGAGGTCGAGGACCGTCTGGCCGGGGGCGATCTCGCCGAGGCCCAGCGGGTTGCCGACCCCGGCGAAGGATTCGGTCACGGACGGCGGCAGGGCGTCGATCTCGGCGGCGGGGTATCCCAGCCGTCTTGCGCTGTCGGGGCCGATGAGGAACGGCTGTCTCTGGTGCGGTGAGCGGGCCACCCTGACGAACCGCTCTTCGATCTTGGCTCGGATCTCTTCCGGGGACTCGCCCATGTTTCCCTCCAGATTTTACCATGACCGGGGCGTGTCGGAATCCGCCTCCGGGAGCCCCGAGCGACGACCTTCGTCGGGGCGTTTGCGATGATCCCCTCAGCGCCGACCACCCTCCGAGGTCCGGGGCGGTTCGTCCCAGCCCAGCGGTTGCCACTTCGGGGCCTCGATCCAGGGTCGGCAACGGGGGAAGGCGAGCCAGACGCCGACGAATCCGGCCATGAGCAGGGTCACGGCGACGACGATGACGTTGATGACCACCGGGTTCACTCCTTGCCGTAGAGGGATCGGACGTACCGGGCCAGGAGTTTCTGCTCCTCGGCGGTGAGCTTCCCGACCCAGCGGGGCATCGCCGTGCCCCGGACCCCGTTGGCCAGGGCCGACTCGGCGTGGGCCGCTGTAGGCCGGACCTCGTGGAAGTTCGTCGGGCTCGGTGCCAGGATCGCCGCCGACGGCCCGTTGCCCGCCCCGTCGGGGCCGTGGCAGACGGCGCACTGCCTGGCGAAGAGGCCCTGGGCCGTCGCCCTCTCTGCCGCCTTCAACTCGGGCGGCGGCTCCGCCGGGGCGATGGTCCCGAGGTAGGCGACGAGGCCCCGGAGGTCGCCGGTAGCCAGGTCGTTCCAGGGCGGCATGGAGGAGCCCCGGACGCCGTTCCAGAGCGATTCGCTCAGGCGGCGGTCGGAGAACCTGGCGGTGCTCAGGTTCCGGGGGGCGGGGACGAGGGCGACCGCAGCCGGGCCGTCGCCTCGCCCCTCCGTGCCATGACAACCGGCGCAGTTGCGGGCGAAGACCTCGGACCCCCGTCGGGCGAAACGCTCCATCTCGCCGACCGCCATCAGCGAGGTGTCCCAGACGGGGGCCTTGCCGGCGGTCCGGGGGATCGAGCAGTCGCAGAACATCCCCTTCCGACGCTCCTCCTCGGGGTCACGGCCCGGCAGCGGACCCGGCCCGGTGAGG
Organism: uncultured Isosphaeraceae bacterium; assembly: GCA_964624465.1. GTDB lineage: Bacteria > Planctomycetota > Planctomycetia > Isosphaerales > Isosphaeraceae > CAZUZD01. The sequence continues at coordinate 24,997 of CAZUZD010000010.1, read as the reverse complement.
CCCGCCAGGCGGGCGTCCCGCCCGAGCGACTCCAGGTAGTTCACCACGTCGAGCGCCCCCCGGCCCGGACGGGTCGGCGAGCCCTCGAACATCCAGGGGTAGCCGGGCATCACAGAATCCGGGACGACGTTCCGGGGGTCCCAGAGGTGGGCGAGTTGCCAGTCCCTCGACTTCCGGCCCCCTTCACGGGCGAGGTCGGGGCCGATCCGCCGGGTCCCCCACATTTGAGGGGCATCGCCGCCGCTCTCCCACGCCTGGCTTGCCGGCCCGAACCGCCGCACATCATCCTCGCTGAATCGGACGAGTTGCGAGTGGCAGGTCATGCAGCCCTCACGGGAGTAGATCGCACGGCCCCGCTCCTCGCTCGCCGACCGGGCGGGGTGGTCGGTCGGCCGGGTCCGGGCGATCTGGTCACGGAGCGTCCGGTTGGGCCAGAGGCCCAGGACCACGAACGAGAAGGCGAAGAGCCCGAATCCCGCCCCGGCGGTGAGCACGTAGGCGTTCTTGAGCCAGCGGAACCCGGCCACTTCCTCCTCGGCGTCGGGCTGCTGGCCCGAGTCGGCATCGGGGACCCGGACCGGGGCGGGTGCGACGATCGGGCCTGTGGCCAGGGTCGCCACGACGGCGAGGAACCCGGCCAGGACCACGAAGCCCGAGGCCGAACGGACCCACCAGAATGGGGCCGAGGCCCGCACCGAGTCCATCCAGGGCGAGTCGCCCTGCCAGAGTTGCCCTTGCACCAGGCCCGCCGCCGTCAGGTCGAGGAACATCCCCGCCAGCCCCAGGGTCAGGAGCCAGAACGACCAGCCCGCCGCCGCCCGGTTGTACCGGCAGCCCGGCGTCAGCCGCCAGGCGTGCATCAGGCCGCCCAGGGCGATGAACGAGGCGAAGCCGATCATCGCCAGGTGCGAGTGGCCGATCACCCAGTCGGAGAAGTGGACGAAGCGGTTGACCGGCATGATCGCCTGGGCCGACCCCTGGAGGCTGACGATCAGATAAGCCACGACCCCGGACCAGACGTACCTCAAGGGCGTGTCGGCGGCGGCGACCCCCGACCGGCCCCGGAGAGAGAGGAGCAGGTTCGTGACCACCAGGATCACGTCGGCCCCGAGATAGACCGAGGCGACGACCGCCCCCTTCTGGGCCTCCATCGGGATCGACGAGAAGACGTAGTGGTGGGTCCCGTTGAGCGGATAGATCAGGAACAGGAGCCAGAAGCCGATCATCGACAGGAAGTGGCTGTAGATCGGCCGGCCCGAGACGGCGGGGATCACGGCGTAGGCGACGGCCAGGGCCAGCGGGGTGACGAACAGGCCCACGGCGTCGTGAATCCAGAGCCCGCTGAAGGTCGCCCCCTGGGCACCGGGCAGGTACTCCGGCACGACGTTGCCGACCGGGTAGGCCAGCAGGGTGAACGTCAGGCCGCCGAGGACGTACCAGGCCGAGACGTACAGGCTCGACACCCTGGCCCGCAGCAGCGGCACGACGAACTGGGCGCACGCCAGGGCCATCCCCAGGGTCGCCGCCCCGTCCACCGGGAGCGGGAACTCGGCCCATTCGAGGGGCTGGCTCACGCCGGCCTGCACCAAGGCCCAGCCGGGCAGGACGATCAGCCCGTTCCAGACGGCGAACAGCCCCCAGCCGAGCCGGGTGCCCGTGACCGGGCGGCCCGCCAGCCTGGGGACGGCGTAGTAGAGGAAGGCGAGGAAGGCGTTGCCCAGCCAGCCGAAGAAGAGCCCCTGGGTGTGGGCGTAGCGGAGCCGACCCCAGGAGAGCCAGGGCACGCCCCCGAGCCAGTCCGGCGAGTGCAGCCGGATCGACATCACCAGCCCGAGGGCGGCCACGTAGAGCACGCAGGCCAGGGCGGCGTAGCCGTGCCAGCGGATCAGCGCCGAGGTCGTCGGCGGGGGCGGCGGGAGTTCTTCGTTCGGCGTGGCCATGCGTTCCTCGATCCGATCAGGGGGCGGGAGGCCGGGCGGCGAGCAGGTAGTCCACGACTTCCGACTCGTCCTTCGGGTTCATCGGTGCCCCGTAGACGGCGACCATCTTGTGGACGACCTCGGCCCACTTCTCTTTCTTGAAGGGGGGCTGGCCGAACGGCAGGCGGGCCGAGTGGCAGATCAGGCACGAGGTCTGGAACTCGGCCCGATGCGGTCCTTCGGGCAACTCGAAGTCCCAGGCCGTGTCCACCGGGGAAACGGCGGTCGCTTCGGGCTCCACCACCGGCGAGCGGTCGGCGACCACCCAGGCGTCCCTCGTCCCCAGGTACGAGAACCCGGCGGCGAGCAGGCCGAGGATGCCCACGAAGATCAGCCCGTATTTCTGGCGACGGGTGGCGTCGGCGTGGCCCGACGGGTCACTTGCCGCAGTGGATTCAGGCGACATGGACGATCATCTCCTCGACGACGTTCCGCATGAACCCGCCCCGGTTCCAGCCTTCCTTGAGGGGCTGGACCTGACCATCCCCGGACGTGGCCCGGACCAGGATGCGTTGCTCGCCCCTGGAGGGGGGCGTCCAACGATGCCGCCAGCGGCGGAACGAGAACCGGCCCAGGTCGTCCCCGAGCACGGCCCCGGCCCAGGTCGCCCCGCCGTCGGTCGAGACCTCGACGCCACGGACCCCGCTGCCACCGTCGAAGGCGATCCCGGCGAGTTCCACCGGCCTGCCGATCGACGACGTTGAGCCCGGCTCGGGCGAGGTGACGAACGAGCGGACATTCATGTGGTGGATCGGCGTCAGCTTCTCGGCGAGGAGCTTCGGCTCCTCCACCCCGTTCGGGGCGACGGGGATCTTGTACGCCTTTGCCATCCAGTAGCCGTCAAACTTGTGCGGCAGGACGGTGATCCTGTGCAGCGCCTTGACCCAGTAGGTGGCATACCAGCCGGGGACGACCAGCCGGGCCGGGAAGCCGTTGAGCAGCGGCAGCGGCCCGCCGTTCATCGAGTGGGCCAGCGTCACCTCGGGGCCGAGGGCGTGGTCGATGTCGAGCGCCTTGACGAAATCGGGAACCGAGGCGAGCGGCCCCTCGTCCAAGCCGTCGAACGTGACCTGCACGGCGTCCTTCCTGACCCCCGCCGCCCTGAGCACCTTGGCCAGGCCGACCCCCGCCCAACGGGCGTTGCCCATCGCCCCGTTCCGCCACTGCGCCCCGGAGACCCTCGGCCCGAACAGGCTCCGGGAGTTCCCCGAGCACTGGTTGACGGCCACCACCTCGTCCTCGCCGAGCCGCCGGAGGTCGTCCATCGACAACTCCAGGGGCCGGTCCACCGCCCCGTCGATGCGGAGCCTCCAGGTCTTGAGGTCCGCCGCCTCCGGGATCGCCTGGAGGTGCCAGCGGACGTAGAACGCCTCATTCGGCGTCAGGTCGTGCTGGAAATAGCGCCAGGGGGTCTCCAGGCACGGTGGACGATCGTTGATGACCCGCATCGCCGCCTTGCCGGGGAACCGGGCGAGCACGTCGTCGCCGCCGGCCGGGGCTGCCGGTTGCGGCCTGTCCGAGCAGCCCGACGCCAGGGTCCCGGCGATCCCGGTCAGGCCGACCCGGCGAAGCCACTCCCGGCGGCTCCAGCCCGCCGGGTCTTCGGGCAAGGGAAGGGCCGGGCGATTCATCAGCGTCCTCCCCCCTCGGACCGGGTTCCGACCGCCGGGGCCGCCTTGCGGGACCGGCGGGCGAACCCGAGCATGCCCAGGAGGCCGGTCCCCAGCAGGACCGCCGAGCCGGGTTCCGGTACGGCCTGGCCGGAAAGCTGGAAGCCCATGTTGAAGGCGGGCGTCAGCGTCCCGTTCTGGTTGGTGTTGTTGCCGTTGATGATGTCGGAGACCCGGTGCCAGTCGGGGTCGAACGGGTCGGTGTGCAGCCAGGACTGGCGGTCGCCCGTGGTGATCGGCGGGTTCGTCCCGGCCAGCCAGTAGTAGTCGCCCGCCGAGGTGTTGACGGTGATCGCAATCCAGTAGTGGTTCAACTGGCCCGGACCGCCGTTGGCGGCGGCCTGGAGCACGATCGGGGTCGTCAGCGACACGTCGAACTGGCGAAGGTCGCCCGTGAGGCCCCCGGAGTAGGCCCCTTCATGGGACGAGTCTCCGGCGGTGATCGTGCGGGCCACGGCGAACGAGCCGAGGTCGCTGGACGTGTAGCGGAGCGTGCCGGCGGTGCCGTCGAAGGTGGCGAACTCGTGGTCCGCCGGCCCGTTGGCCCGGACCGTGGCGGGCGTCCGTGCCGGGTCCGAGTCGAACGGGTACGTCTGGTAGAGTTGGATGTTGATGTTGGTGACGGTGGCCGTGGGATTCGACAGGAGTCCGTTGAACTTGACCTCATCGAGGCGGAAGGCCGGGGCGAGGCTGCTCGTGAAGAAGAAGTCGTCGGCCGCCTGCGTGGGGATGGCGGCGTTCCCCTGGGAGGACACGGCCAGCGCCGGGTTGGGCGTCAGGGTGTCCCAGAGCATGCCGGCACGGGCCGGGGTGACGCAGGCCGACAGGATGCCGCCCGTCATGAGGATCAAACTGGTCGTTAAACGCATCTTATGATTCCTATTGATCCGCCCAGGATGAGGGAAATGGCACTCGCCACGGCGGTCGGTCGGGCGTGACCGGGGGCAGTGCGGATCGCCGACCCCGGCCTGAGCGTATGCACTTTACGCCGGCTCGGCTAGCTGGTCCAATACATAATCAGCGGGTGATCGATAGCCTGGAGTTATACGTTGAACCGGAACCACCTCGCCGTCTTTTCCGCCGTGGCCGAGGCGGGCAGCGTGACCGCCGGGGCCGAGCGGCTCGGGATCAGCCAGCCGGCCGCCTCCAAGCAGGTCAAGGAACTGGAGACGGCGCTTCGTGTGGCCCTGTTCGACCGGGTGGGGCGGGGCCTGCGGCTGACGGAGCCGGGGCGGGTCCTGGCCGGGTACGCCCGGAGGCTGTTCGCCCTGGAGTCCGAGGCGGAACAGGTCGTCGGCGAACTCCGGGCGGTCGAGCGGGGGACGCTCCTGATCGGGGCCAGCACGACCGTCGGCGACTACCTCCTGCCCCTCGCCGTGGCGGCGTTCCATCGGCGCTATCCGGGGGTCCGGGTCCACGTCGAGATCGACAACACCGAGCGAATCCACCGGGACCTGCGGGAGCACCGGCTCGACGTGGGCTTCACCGAGGGGCTCATCCCGGACGGTGGCCTCGGGTCGGAGGTCTTCGCCCAGGACGAGTTGGTCGGCGTCGTGGCCCCCGGCCACCCGATCCTCGACCGCAAGCGTGTCCGGGCGAGGGACTTCCTCGGGCTCCCGTTCATCCACCGGGAGGAGGGATCGGGGACGAGGGCGGTGATCGAGTTTTCGCTGGACCGCCTGGGCCTGCGGGCCGCCGGGGTGATGTCGCTCGGGAGCACCGAGGCGATCAAGCGGGTCGTCGCCGCCGGGGTCGGCGTGGCGATCATCTCCCGGCTCTCGATGCTCGCCGAGGAGTCGGCGGGCACGCTCGCCGTCGTCCGCCTCTCCGACCTCACGCTGCCACGCTCGCTCCACCGGGTCCGACTCCATGGCCACTCGGAAGGCCCGGCGCTCCAGGCGTTCGGTCGTGTCCTCGCCGAAACGATCCCGGAACCGCTACGGTGCGGCGAGGGCTGACGGGCACGGTGGGACCGGGGGATCGGCCCACCCGACGGCGGGTGCGGCGGTGTCCCGAAGGTCCGCCGGGACCGCCCCGGCGGACCCGTGTCCGTCCGCTTACTTCTCACTCTTCTTCGCCCGCCTCTCCTCCAGTTCCACGGGAAGTTTGGCATCCGTCGAGAGGACGTACGGCTCCTCCCCGGTGACGGCCCAGAACAGCCGGGGCGGGCCGCTGGGGTAGGTCTTGCCCGTCGCCCAGGTGTGGAACACCTTGCCCCAGAGGGGGCGGACCGCCTTCATCGCCTTCTCCTCGTCGGCCCCCGTCTGGGTCAGGCTCTTCAGCAGGCCGGAGTCCACCTCGTACTTGTGGTCGTGCCAGTAGACCTTCTCCTCGGGCGGCATCTTCCGGTACAGCGCATCGCTGACGAGGTACTCGATCCCGATCAGCCTGGCGTCGGGGCCGGTGCCGTCGTAGAGGACGCACTGGCTCACCTCGTCGTTGAGCGTCTTGCAGTAGTGGTAGGCGACCTGCGGGTGCTCCGGCAGGTCCTTCAGGAGGTGGACCCCGGCGAAGGCCAGCGGGCAGTGGAGGATCTCCTGGATCGGGGCCTTGACGCCAGCCGGGGGCGGGCCGTGGGCGGCCTTCCCGTCGTCCGCCCTGGCCGTGGTCGGCCTCGTGGCGCTGGTCAGCAACGCCCCGGCCGCCACGCCGGCCAGGCAGGCGAGGATGACGGTCATCGGGCGATGGGGCGGGGACAGTGACCTGAGTGTTCCTTGCATCGTGCGTTCCTCGGGGGCGATCGTCGGGGTGAATCGAACGGCCGTCATTTCTCGGCACCGGACGCCCGGCTGCGTCCCGGCGTGAGGACCTGCGAGCGGACGACGGGCGGCAGGTCGTCGGCGACGACCCGCTTGTTCGTCGGGGCCGCCAGGGGCGAGTGCCTTGCGAGGTACTGTCTCACCGCCTCGTGGGCGTCGAGGCCCAGGACACGGGGCTCCTTGACGTGCGGGATGCGGCAGAGCTTGTCCGGTTCGTCCCCCTCCCGCTCGCAGGCGACCAGGGTGTACGCCCGGTCGTCCTCCAGGGGCTTGCCCCCGACCTGGATCTCCCTGACACGGTGGCCCTCGGGTGCGTGGGCGGCGAACCGCACGGTCATCCCCGAGGGCCGGGGCAGCCAGCCGCCGAAGAGCTTGGCCGGGTCCTCGGCGAAGACGTGCTCCGTCTCCCGCTCCCAGAACGCCCGGAGTTGCCGGCCCGTGACCCTGCCGACCTTCAGCCTCGTGGTGATCGGATACCAGTCCCAGAGGTCGGACTCTTTCACGGGGCCGGCGGGGAGCGGCGGCGAGAAGCGGAAGCCGTTGGACAGGGCGATCTCCGTCCCCGCCGCCTCCCGGAGGGCGTCGGAGAGCACGTCGTCGATGCCCGTCTCCACGACGTTGTACCGCATGAGGGGGACCTCCGTGCGGCCGATGATCTTGTCGAGCCTGGTCCTCATCGGGGCCAGCGTCTCTTCCACGACACGCTTGACCTTCGGGTCCTCGGCGAAGCGGTCGGCCCGCATCTCGATCAGTTCCCACTTGCGATCGACGACCTTGCCGTCCTTGACCGTGAAGTCCAGCCGCCCCAGGAACGAGCCGAAGCTGCCGGGCTCGACCACACAGGTCTCGCCCCGGACGATCGGCTCGTAGGTCCGCTCGTGGGTGTCGCCGGAGAAGTGGAAATCGACACCCTTGAGCGTCTCGGCCAGGAGGATCGCCTTGGGCAGGCCGACGTGGCTCAGGAGCACGACGACATCCACCTTCTCCTCCCGACGCAGGCGGTCGATCGTCGGTTGGAGGATGTCGGCCTTGTCGAAGAGGAGGCCCTTGCTGTAACTCGGGGGCTGGCGTTCGGGCACGTCGGGGTCGGTGAAGCCGATCACGCCGATGCGGACCCCGCCCACCTCCTTGACGAGGTAGGGCGGGAACACGAGCTTGCCGGTCTTCGCATCCCGGATGTTGGCGGCGATGAGCGGGTGGCGGAACTCCCCGGCCCGCTCCTCCAGGACCTTCGCCCCGTAGACGACCTCCCAGTTGCCGGGGATGCCCAGGTCGAGCTTCAGGGCGTTGATCGGTGCGACGACCGCCTTGCCCTCGGTCCAGGCGGCGGCGGCCGAGCCCTGGATCGTGTCCCCGGCGTCCATGAAGAGCACCCGGCCGGGCCGCTCCTTGCGGATCGCCTCGACCGCCGTGGCGATCCGGGAGACGCCGCCCGCCGTCGCCGTCTCGTCCTTCCCCTCGTGCCAGAAGAATTCGGCGTGCGGCTCCAACTGGGCGTGCAGGTCGGCGATGTAGGCCAGCGTCACCGACCTTGCCCCCTCTCCTGGGGCACGGGCCGGCGGCCGGGCGGCGACACCCGCCGCCAGCAGCAGGCCGACGGACACCGAGATGAAGGTTGCTTTCCGTGCGGACATCCGTCGGCCTCCCGGCTCAGTATTTGATGATCTGGTAGCCCCTGGACACCAACTCGGCCAGCGTGACGATCGAGTTGGGCACGACCTCATCGACGCCCGGTTCGAGCTTCTCCTTCGGGATGTCGAACCGCTTGAGGGCCTCGCCGCAGAGGATGATCCGGGCACCGGCCTCCTTCGCCTCCTTGATGGCGGCGGCCACCTGCGGCGGCTTGGCGGTGATGTCCTTCGAGAACGCCTGGACGGACCGCCCGTAGGCCAGGAGCACGGAGTCGTCGAGGTAGCCCGACTTCTTCGCCATCCCGGCGTGGCGGATGGCCATGTTCACCGACTGGAGGTCCTCCAGGCCGGTCGTCAGGACGAAGACCATCTTGCCGTGTCCCCTGGAGCCCGGCTCGACTTTCGTCTCGGCCTTCGCCTTCTCCTGGGGCGAGGCCCCGGCCAGGGCCATCAGGCCGCCGAGGGCGACCACCAGGCCGGGGACGATCCATGCGATTCGACGGGTCATGGACATCGGATACTCCTTGGTAAGGTGCGTTCTCGAAAATCAATCCTTCACAGTCGGCAGGCCGGCGGCCTTCCAGGCAGCCATGCCGCCGAGCACGTTGGCCACGTCCGTGTAGCCTTCCCGTTTCAGGAACGACGAGGCGATCGAGGCCCGGTAGCCCGAGCCGCAGACCACCGCCACGGCACGGTCCTTCGGCACCTCGGCGTATCGCTCCTCCAGCGTCCCGCCGTGGATGTGATGCGCCCCCTCGATGTGCCCGGCGTCCCATTCCGTCTCGGTCCGCACGTCGAGCACGAACGGACGGCCGGACGATTTCCCAAGCCGGGCGGCGAGCCCGTGGACGGAGGTCGTCTCCAGCCGGCCCAACTCGAAGCCGTGGGTCTCCCACTCGCCCAGGCCGCCCTCCAGGTAGCCCTGCACGTCGTCGAACCCGACCCGCAAGAGGTGCGTGACCACCTCGGGCACGTCGTCGGGGTCGTCGGGCACGATCAGCGTCGGCGTGTCGTAGGGGAGCACCCAGCCGGCCCAGGTCGGCAGGTTGTGGCCCAGCGGGATGTTGACCGAGCCGGGGATGTGGGCGGCGGCGAACGCCTCCTTGGGCCGCACGTCCAGGACCAGACAATGTTCGCAGACCTGATCGTGGACCTGCCTGGCCGTGAACCGCTTCCGGCCCGGCAGTTCGGGGCCGAGGGTCCTCGGCCCCTCGGCGTTGACCTTCTTCATCCGGCGGAAGTAGGGCGGGGCGATCGGCATCCCCTTCAGCAGCGTGGCCACCCAATCGGGCTCGTCCCGCCGCTGGAGCGCCCCGCTGAACCGGCGCTCGAAGCCGAGGGTGGACGAATTCCGTGAGCCGATCGCCTTGCCGCAGAGCGACCCGGCCCCGTGGGCGGGGAAGACCTCGGTGAAGTCGGGCAACCCCGGCAGCACGCCGAAGACGCTCTCGTACAACTGGTGGGCCAGCTTCCTGCGGGCCTCCTCGCCGAGGAGGTCGGGGCGGCCCACGTCGCCGACGAACACGAAGTCGCCCGTGTAGATCAGCCAGGGCGTGTCCTTGCTGCGTGTGTCGTCGAAGAGCGCCCAGGAGACGTGCTCGTACGTGTGGCCGGGGGTGTGGACCGCCTTCAGCCGGACGCTGCCCAGGGCGATCTCGTCGCCGTCGCCCACCACACGGTCGGCGTAGGGCGGCGTCCACTCCGCACCGCCCATCCCGGAGACGACCACCTGCACCTCGTCACCCAAGCGGGCCTTCAACTCGGCCGAGCCGCTCACGAAGTCGGCGTGGACGTGCGTCTCCAGGACGTGCGTGACCCGCAGCCCCTCACGCTTGGTGATCTCCAGATACTCGTCCACGTCCCTGGTCGGGTCGATCACGGCGCACTGCTTCGACCTCTCGTCGCCGACGATGTAGCTGTAGATCGCCAAGCCGGGCACGAACCGCTGGTGGAAGAACACGGGTGACTCCTGCCTCAGAAGAGGCCCTTGGCCACGATGAAGGCGGCCACGGCGACCATCGCCGAGGCGAAGAGCTTCTGGAGTCCGGGGCCGCCCAGGCGGCGGCCCGCCAAGGAGCCGAGTTCCATCCCGGCGAGCCCCCCGGCCACGAACAGGCCCGTCAACGCCCAGGGCAGCGGGCGTCCGGCGGCAAGTTGGGATGCCACGCCCGAGGCGCTCACCAGGGCGATCACCAGCAGCGAGGTGGCGACGGCCCGATAAATGCCCATGCCGGTGACGAGCACCAGGGCCGGGACGATCACGAACCCGCCGCCGACGCCGAAGAGGCCCGAGAGCACGCCCGCCGCCAGCCCGGCGACCACCAGGACGACGAAGCACCGGGAGGTCAGGTGCAGCCGCCCGTTCGGGTCACGGCGGCAGGACGGCCCGGACTCGTCGATCGGCCCAACGGACGCCCCACGCAACGCCCGAGTCTCCTCGGGCCTGCGGGACGCCTGGACCCACATCCTGACGGCGACGAGCACCATGAGCACGGCGAACAGGAGCAGCAGGACGCCCTCGGGGACCCGACGCCCCAGCCACGAGCCCGCCGGTGCCCCGAGCATCCCGGCGGCGGCGAAGAGCAGCCCGGTGAGCACCTCGACCTCGCCATGGGCCAGCCGCCGCAGCCCGCCGACCAGGGCGGTCGCCCCCACGGCGGCCAGAGAGACGCCGATCGCCTCACGGGTGCGCACCCCCAGGCCGTAGACTAAAAGCGGCACGGCGAAGATCGACCCGCCGCCGCCGGTCAGCCCCAGCGAGAACCCCACGACCGCCCCGAAGACGACGCCCAGGGCGGCCTGCGGCCCGCCGACGGGCATCGTCGAGTCTGCGAACAGGAGCAGCGGCCGGATCATCGAGTGCATGTCGGAGCCTCCGGCTCGGCCCGGTTCCAGGGCATCCGGGCCAGCATCATCCCCATCCCGCAGGTGTCCGTGACCCCGGCGAAGACCAGCCCGGCCCCGACGAACCCCGACAGGCCCAGGAAGGCCGGGTGGACGAACGCCCCCAGCGCCGTGCCGAGCACCACCAGCGAGCCGGCGGCGATCCGCACCTGCCGCTCCAGCGAGACGGCCTTCTTCCCCCGCACCACGGGCAGCCCGGCCTGCTCCCAGGCGAGGGTGCCGCCTTCGACGTTGATGACGTTGGCGAACCCGGCGGCGTGGAACGCCTCGCACGCCTGCCGACCCCGGCTCCCCGAGCGGCAGATCGTGTAGAGGGGTTCGTCCCTCGTGCCGTTGCGGGCTTCCATCACGGCCCTGGGGTCGAGCCGGTCCAGGGGGATCGACCGTGCGGCCTCGACGTGGACCTCCCGGTACTCCACGGGGGTCCGCACGTCGATCAGATCGACGGCCCGCCCCCGCCGCCGCAAGTCCTCGAACTCCTGCGGCGTGATCGTCTGGACGCTCATCTCACCCTCCTCCCGGTCTATCGCCGGATCGCCCACCCGCCCCGACTCAGGGCTTGAAGTAGGCATAGCCGTCTTTCTGCTGCTTGCGGACCACCTCGACGGCCCCCGAGGGGACCGTGCCGACCCCCGGCAGCAGGTCCTCCTTGCGGACCGATTTCTGCCGCATCGTGTTCTCGCAGGCCACGAACCTCACGCCCTTCTTGATGAGGGCCTCGACCGCCTCGGCGTGGTCGGTGCGGGCCTTCTCCACCAGGCCGATGCCCGCCCCGTGGCAGACGACCTCGACCTGCGTGTCCGGGGCCTCCTTGAGCATGTTCGTCACGTTCTTCAGGCCCGCCCCCTGGACGCCCGATTCGGGGACGTTGACGTGGACCACCACCTTCAGCGGCCCGTCCTCGGGCTTGTCGTCCGCCCAGGTCGCCTGGGTCGCCCCCAGGGCCAGTGCCGCCATCATCCCGAGCAGCGTCATCCGGTTCATCGATCCACTCCTCCGTTGGGGTCGGTCGGGAGATCCTGATGGTGGGACGGATCTCCGGTCGGTCTCGGTCTGTCGGCGGCGGGGTGCGGTGACACCGCACACGAGCCGCCCATTCAGGTCGGCACGCCCATCCGGGGCAGGACCCAGCGGTTCAGCACGATCCACAAGACCAGGACCCCGAGCGGCAGCAGCCAGTCGTACATCGCCTTCCTCCTCATCGGAGCGACTTCCCTTCGCCGAGTGACTTGTTACAATATTCTCGGACGCCACGACAACTATATTCCTGCCTGGTTAACCAGTCAAGCCATGACCGCCACGATCCCCGACGAGTTCCTGGACCTGATGGCCGAGAAGTTCCGCATGCTGGCGGACCCCACCCGGCTGGCGATCCTCCGCAGCCTGATGGCGGGGGAGCGCAACGTCACCCAGGTGGTCGAGGAGACCGGCCGGAACCAGGCCAACGTCTCCAAGCACCTCAAGTTGCTCGCCGAGGCGGGGCTGGTGGCCCGCCGCAAGGAGGGCTTGCAGGTCTTCTACAAGCTCGACGACCCGTTGGTGGAGCGGCTCTGCAAGCTCGTCTGCGAGACGATCGTCGAGGAGGCCCAGGAGGAGATGGCCCGCCAGAAGAAGCTGCTCGACGGCTGGGGTGGCAAGAAGAAGGGGAAGCCCTAGCAGAACTTTCGGCGGGCTCGGGATTTGCATGATCGGACCGAACATCCCATCGTCCCATCGACACACCGGACAACCGCCCCGAGAGGAGGCCCCGATGATCCCCACGACTGTGGCCCGAGTGCCCGAGCACACCGCCGGGCATGTGAACGAGGACATCCGTCGCCGCACCCAGGAGGACATCGCCCGGATCGCCGCCGCAGGACCCGAGGCGATCGACCGCCGCCTTGAGGAACTGGACCGGGAGTGGGACATCGAGCGGACGCTGGAGGCCAACGCCGCCACCGTCGCCCTGGTCGGCCTCGGCCTGGGAACCTTCGTGGACCGGCGGTTCTACCTGCTGCCCGCCGCCGTGGCCGGGTTCCTGCTCCAGCACGCCCTCCAGGGGTGGTGCCCGCCGATGCCGGTGTTCCGCCGCCTGGGCGTCCGCACGGCCACGGAGATCGAGGAGGAGCGGTACGCCCTGAAGGCCCTGCGGGGCGACTTCCGGGGCGTCTCCGGCGGGGACGGGCACGACGTGGCGAGCGTGGGCAAGGCAATCCAGGCCGTCCGGCGTTGAAAGGGAGCGGACCATGAACGGGACACCGGGGCGGGTGATTGGGCGTCGTGAGCTGCTGCGAGGGGCCGTGGCCCTGCCATTCGCCCAGGCCCTCGGCGGCCGGGGAGAGGCCCTCGGAGCGGACGACGGCGAGCGGCTTCCCGTAGGGTTGATCGCCCGGCAGCGGCACCCGGAAAACCTGGAGTTCCCGTTCTCGACCCTCGACACCCGCCGCCTGCTGACTCCGAACGAGTCGTTCTACGTCCGCACCCACTTCGAGGTCCCTGACCTGGATGCGATGACCTGGGGGTTGAAGGTCGAAGGCGAGGTCGAGCACCCCTTCGAGATCGGCTACGACGAGTTGCGGCGGATGCCGTCGCAGAAGGTGACGGCCCTGCTGGAATGCTCGGGCAACGGCCGGGTGTTCCTGGAGCCGCCGCAGGTCAGCATCCGCTGGGAACTCGGTGCGGTCAGCACGGCCGAGTGGAAGGGGGTGCCGCTGGCCGCCGTGCTGGAGCGGGCCGGGGTCAAGCCGAACGCCGTCGAGGTGATCCTCGAAGGGGCCGACAAGGGCGAGTTCAAGGAGCCCAACCCGAAGACGCCCGGAGTCATCCCCTACGCCCGCAGCCTGCCGCTGGCCAAGGCGCAGGCCCCCGAGGTGCTGCTCGCCTACGAGATGAACGGCGAGCCGCTGCCGCCGAGGCACGGCCACCCGGTCCGGGCCGTGGTGGCGGGCTGGTACGGCATGGCGTCGGTGAAGTGGCTCAAGCGGGTCGTCGTCACCGACCGGCCCTTCGACGGCTACTTCCAGACGTTCATGTATTCGATCTGGGGTCGGCGTGCGGGGTTGCCCACGCTCGTGCCCGTGAGCGACATCCAGGTGAAGTCCCAGGTCGCCCGCCCGGCCCCCTACGAGGTCGTGCCGAAGGGGACGAAGTACCGGATGCACGGGGCGGCGTGGGCCGGGGAGGCGGACGTGGCGAAGGTCGAGGTCAGCGACGACGGCGGCCGGACCTGGGCCGGGGCGAAGTTGACCGGCGAGCCGGTGCGGTACGCCTGGCGGTTCTGGGAACACGACTGGCAAACACCCGCCTCGCCGGGCCGCCACGTCGTCATGGCACGGGCGACGGATTCACGGGGCCGCACCCAGCCGATGAAGCGTGACCCCGACCGGCGGGATGCGGTGATCAGCCACGTCCTGCCGATCGAGGTCGAGGTCCGCTGATGTGCAGGCACGAGGGCACGGCTGGGGCGGTTCCGACGAGAGCGTGCCAGACATCCTACAGCCCGCACATCCCCTCTACAGCCCGCACATCCCCTCGCACTCGGAGTGGGCGACCCCGCCTGTCACCTCCCTTCCGCCGAGGTCCACCTGGGCCAGCGGCAAGCACGACCATGGAGGTCGCCGCCACCGGGGGCCGCCTCCTCATCCTCACCGGGGCGGCCGAGCCTGGCCGTCCTGACGGACATCAGCAACCTGACGGCCGGGGAGGCCGAGCCCGACGACGGCCTGTCGCTCGCCCGCCTGATGCACCCGACCTCGCCGGCACGGTTCGTTATGAACCTCCCATGATCGGGCAGGGTCACGGTCGCCCACCCTGGGGGAGCGGCCGTGACCCCCGATGCGAGCCCTTCGAGGCAGACGAGTCATCCGGCCTGACGGAAGTCTCCTGCCCACGTTAGAATTTTCCTCTGCGTCCGAGGCACTGCCGGTGAGCGGCCCCTCCGAGCCCCATTCACCCACGAGCCTACCAGGCCAGAGGCGGTACGAGGTGGCTTTTCCGAAACCGACGGACCACGATGCCGACTCGCCTCCCGAGCGGACCAGAATCCTGCTGGCGGACGACGATCCGGCCGACCTGGCTTCGATGCGGTCGATCCTCGGAGACCTCGGCCAGGCCCTCGTGGTGGCCCGCTCTGGCGAGGAGGCGCTGGATCGGGCCAGTTCGCAGGAGTTCGCCGTCATCCTGCTCGACATGCAACTCCCCGGCGGCGGGTTCAATACCGCCGAGGTGATCCGGGCCGACGAGCGATCTAGGTCCACTCCGATCATCTTCCTGGCGGAGGACGACGGCATCGACCCGGATCAGGTCGAGCGTAGCTATGCCCTGGGGGCGGTCGAAGTCCTGGTGAAACCGCCGTCGCCGGTGGTCCTCCGGGCCAAGGTGCGGGGTCTCGTCACGCTCTATCAGGAGAAGCAGCGGGCGAGGCACGAGGCCGAGCAGCTTCGGCTGCTCGTCCACGGCACGACCGACTACGCCATCTTCATGCTCGACCCGGACGGCAACGTCGCCACCTGGAACGCCGGGGCCGAGCGGATCAAGCAGTACAAGGCCGACGAGATCATCGGGCAACACTTCTCGAAGTTCTACCCGCAGGAGGCGCTCGACCGGGGCTGGCCCGCCCACGAATTGAAGGTGGCCCAAGCCGAAGGACGCTTCGAGGACGAAGGGTGGCGGGTCCGCAAGGACGGGTCGATGTTCTGGGCCAACGTGGTCATCACGGCCATCAAGAATGGCCGGGGTCGCCTGATCGGCTACTCGAAGGTCACCCGTGACTTGACCGACCGCAAGCGGGCCGAGGAGAACGCCCGGCGACTCGCCGAAGAAGCCGCCGCCCGCCGAGCGGCCGAGGAGAACGCCCGGCTGGTCCAACAGGAGCGGGAGCGCCTGCAAGTCACGCTGGCCAGCATCGGCGATGCGGTCATCAGCACCGACGCCCAGGGCCGTGTCGAATACCTGAACCCGGTCGCCGAGGAGTTGGTCGGCTGGAAGTCGGGCGAGGCCGCCGGGCGGGCGCTCGAAGACGTGTTCCGCATCGTCAACGAGGCCACCCGCCGGCCCGTTGAGAACCCGGCTCTGCGGGCGCTGCGGGACGGCAAGATCGTCGGCCTGGCCAATCACACCGTCCTGATCTCGAAGGACGGGACCGAGCGTCCGATCGACGACAGTGCGGCCCCGATCCGCAACGAACGGGGCTACGTCTCCGGGAGCGTCCTGGTCTTCCGGGACATCTCGGACCGCAGGCGGAACGAGGCGGCGCTGGCCGAACGCATGCGTCTGCTCGCCCTCAATGCGTCGGTCGGAGAGGCGTTGGTCCAGGGGGACGGGCTGGGGGCGATGTTACGCCGCTGCACCGATGCGATGGTGGAGCACCTGGACGGGGCATTCGCCCGCATCTGGACGCTCGACGAGGCCGAGGGCGTCCTCGAACTGCGGGCCAGCGCCGGGATGTACACGCACCTGGACGGCCCGCACGGCCGGGTCCGGGTCGGCGAGTACAAGATCGGCATGATCGCCCAGGAGCGCCGGCCGCACCTGACCAACGGCGTCGTCGGCGACTCCCGTGTCAGCGACCAGGGGTGGGCCGAACGGGAGGGGATGGTCGCCTTCGCCGGGTATCCGCTCCTCGTGGACGGGCGGCTGGTGGGCGTGATGGCGATGTTCGCCCGCCACGAGCTGACCGGGGCGACCCTGGAAGCGATGGCGTCGGTCGCCGACGAGATCGCCGTCGGGATCGAGCGGAAGTCCGCCCAGGAGCGGCTGGACGAGCAGCGGGAGTGGCTGTCGGTCACGCTGGCCAGCATCGGCGATGCGGTCATCGCCACGGACGACCGGGGGCGGGTGACGTTCCTCAACGGCGTGGCCCAGGAGTTGACCGGCTGGGCACAGGCCGACGCCGTGGGGCGACCCCTGGAGGCCGTCTTCGTCATCCTTCACGAGCAGACCCGGCAGCCCGTCGAGAACCCCGTCGGGACGGTGCTGCGAGAGGGGGCGATCGTCGGCCTGGGGAACCACACCGTCCTCGTCGCCAGGGACGGGTCGGAGCGCCCCATCGACGACAGCGCCGCCCCGATCCGGGACCCGGCGGGCAAGCTGATCGGCGTCGTGCTGATCTTCCGGGACGTGGCCGAGCAGCGGCGTGCCGAGCGGGAGTTGCGGGCGAGCGAGGCCCGTAAGGCGGCGGTCCTGGACACCGCCCTCGACGCCATCATCACGATGGACCACGAGGGCCGGGTCGTCGAGTTCAACCCCGCCGCCGAGCGGGTGTTCGGCTTCCGCCGGGAGGCGTTGATCGGCGAGGAGCTTGCCGAGTTCATCATCCCGCCGTCGCTGCGGGAGAGGCACCGGAACGGGATGGCCCACTACCTCGCCACCGGCGAAGGCCCTGTCCTCGGACTGCGGCTTGAGCTACCGGCCCTGCGGGCGGACGGCACGGAGTTCCCGGTCGAACTGGCCATCGCCCGCATCTCTCACGACGGCCCGCCGCTGTTCACGGCCTACCTGCGGGACATCACCGGGCGGAGGCGGGCCGAGCGCCAGCGGGATGCCCGGCTGGCCGTGACCCACGCCCTGACCGTGGCGGCGACGGCGGACGACGGGGCGGCTGGTGTGCTGGAGGCCGTCTGCGACAACCTGGGCTGGGACCTGGGCTTCCTGTGGACCGTCAACGATTGCGGGTCGGCCCTCGTCTGCCGCACCAGTTGGCACAGGCCGGACGTGTCGGCCACGAAGTTCGAGCGGGCGAGTTGCTCCCGCACGTTCGCCAGGGGCGAGGGGCTGCCGGGGCGGGTGTGGGCGACGGCGAAACCCGCCTGGATTCTCGACGTGAGCAGCGACGCCAATTTCCCTCGGGTCGCCCCGGCCGCCGAGGAGGGCCTGCACAGCGCCTTCGCCTGCCCGATCCTCGTCGGCGTTCGACCCCTCGGCGTCATCGAGTTCTTCTGCCGCCGCACCGAGGAGCCCGACCCCGGCCTGCTGGAGATGATGGGCACCGTGGCCGGGAGCCTGGGCCATTACCTCGTGGGGAAAGCGGTCGAGGACGAACTCCGCCGCAGCGAGCAGGAACTCGCCGACTTCTTCGACAACGCCACGGTCGGGCTGCACTGGGTCGGGCCGGACGGGATCATCCTGCGGGCCAACCAGGCCGAATTGGACATGCTCGGCTACGGGCGGGAGGAGTACGTCGGTCGCCCCATCGCCGATTTTCATGCGGACCTGGACGTGATCTGCGACATCCTCATGAGGCTGAAGGCCGGGGAGAAGCTGGTCGAGTACCCGGCCCGCCTCCGGTGCAAGGACGGGTCGGTCAAGGACGTGCTGATCGACTCCAGCGTGCTGTGGAGGGACGGCCGATTCGTCCACACCCGCTGCTTCACGAGGGACGTGAGCGAGCGGTGCAGGCACGAGGAGGAGCGGGAGCGGCTGCTGGCCGAGGCCGAGGCCGCCAACCAGGCGAAGACCCAGTTCCTCGCCGTGCTCTCGCACGAGCTACGGACGCCCCTAAACCCGATCCTCCTGGCCGCCTCCTCGATGCTGGAGCGGCCCGCCGAGCCCGGAGAAATCCGGCCCACACTGGAGATGATCCGGCAGAACGTCAACCTCCAGGCCCGGCTGATCGACGACCTGCTCGACGTGATGCGGATCGTGCGGGGCAAGATGCCGCTGCACTGGGAGGTCGCCGACGGCCACAAGATCATCGACCAGGCCGTGCAAGTCTGCCGCAGCGAGGTGTTGGGCAAGCGATTGCAACTGGAGGCGGGCCTGGCCGCCGCCCATCGCCACGTCAACGCCGACCCGGCCCGGTTGCAGCAGGTGTTCTGGAACCTGATCAAGAACGCCGTGAAGTTCACCCCCGAGGGCGGCTCGATCGCCGTGCGGACCCGCAACGAGGCGGGCGACGACGGGGATCGCATCGTCTTTGAGGTGAGCGACACCGGCATCGGCATCGAGCCGGACGTACTGCCGACGATCTTCGACCCGTTCCAGCAGGGGGAGACGACGATCACCCGCAAGTTCGGCGGCCTGGGGCTGGGCCTGGCGATCTGCAAGGGCATCGTCGAGGCCCACGGCGGCACGATCGAAGCCGAGAGCGGCGGCCCCGGCCAGGGGACGATCTTCCGGGTGGCCCTCAAGGGCATGCCCGAGCCTGCGGACGAACCGTGCGGCAAGCCCCTCGGCGATCCTGTGGACGCCGACCCGGCCCGCCCCACATCGTTGCTAATCCTGGTGGTCGAAGACGAGCCGGCCACGCTGCGGCTGATGGCGAGGCTGCTGCGGGGACTCGGGCATGAAGTCGAGACGGCCGGCACGATCGCCTCGGCCCTGGAGGCGGTCGAGGCGGGCCGGTTCGACCTGATCGTCAGCGACATCGGGCTGCCCGACGGCAGCGGCCTGGAGTTGATGCGGCGGGCGGTGGCCCTGCGGGGTGCGTTGCCTGGGATCGCCCTGACCGGCTACGGGATGGAGGAGGACATCCGCCGCAGCCGGGAGGCCGGCTTCACGGCCCACCTGACCAAGCCGATCGACTTTGCCAAGCTGGAGGCCATGATCCGACAGGTCGCAATTCCATCCCGGCACGTCGGCGGGGATGAGGGGGAGGGGTAATGAGGGTGTTCGACCTGATCGCCGTGCTGCTCGTGATGGCGGCGATATTCAGCTACCTGAACTTCCGCCTCCTGAAGCTCCCCACGACCATCGGACTGATGGCCATGACGCTCGCTTTCTCCCTCGCCCTGCTCGTGCTCGGTCATCTCGTACCGGCGGTCTCGCACCAGGCCCGTGCGGCGGTCCGGCAATTCGACTTCGGCGAGTCGCTACTGCACGGCATGCTCGGGTTCCTCCTGTTCGCCGGGGCGTTGCACATCGACCTCGGCGACCTCCACCGGCACAAGGGGCCGATCGCCGTCCTGGCCACCGTCGGCGTGCTCCTCTCGACGCTGATCGTCGCCGGGCTGATGTGGGCCGTCTTCCGGCTCCTCGGCCTCCCCCTGCGGCCCATCGACTGCCTGCTCTTCGGGGCGCTGATCTCGCCCACCGACCCGATCGCCGTGCTGGGCCTGCTCAAGCAGATCGGTGCCCCCAGGACGCTGGAGGTGCAGATCGGCGGCGAGTCGCTCTTCAACGACGGGGTTGGCGTCGTCCTGTTCCTGGGCCTTCTGGAGGTCGCCTCGGGCGGGAACCCGACCGGCCTGGGGCACTTCGCCGCCTTGTTCCTCCGTGAGGCGATCGGCGGGGCCGCCTTCGGGCTCGCCATCGGGCTCTTGGCGTACCGGATGCTCAAGTCGGTGGACAACTATCAGGTGGAGATCCTCCTGTCGCTGGCCCTGGTGGCGGGCGGCTACGCCGGGGCCGACGCCCTGCACCTGTCCGGGCCGATCGCCATGGTGGTGGCGGGCATCGTCGTCGGCAACCAGGGTCGCCGGTACGCCATGTCGGGGACGACGAAGGCGAACCTCGACCTGTTCTGGGAGCTGGTAGACGTGATCCTCAACGCCGTCTTGTTCGTGGCGATCGGGCTGGAGTTGGTGGTCCTCACCTTCACCACCGCCGCCCTCTCGGCTGGCCTGCTGGCGGTCCCGGTCGTCCTGACGGCCCGCCTGGTCTCGGTCGGCTTGCCCGTCTGGTCGTTGCGGCGGCGGGAGCGGTTCGAGCCCTGGATGGTGCCGCTCCTGACCTGGGGAGGGCTGCGGGGCGGGATATCGGTGGCCCTGGCCCTCTCTTTGCCGGGGGAGGCGGCGGGGGACGCCGTGCCCAGGCGGGAGGTGATCCTCGCCACGACCTACGTGGTGGTTGTGTTCTCGATCCTGGTGCAGGGGTTGACCGTCGGCCCGCTGACCCGCCGCTGGTTGCGTCGTGGGGGATGCTCGCCGGCGACCGCCGCCGGTCCACGAGTTCCCGATGGATGATGGTCAGGGTATCTCCGCCAGTGTCAACGTCTTCGCCGTCAAGCCCCGTTGACCTCCCGTCCTGGCCGGAGACGACCTCGGTCGCCCTCCCTCTCTTCTGGCGTCCCAGGTCACAGCAACGACCGCTCCGTGACATTCACGACCCGCTCGCCGACCTCCGGCCCACCCGATGCCGTAGCGGTGCGGACGGGTTTGCCGGTTTCACGGGGACCGCCGGCATGCCGAAGATGTCGGACCTCTCGATCGGCCCGCCCCGCACCCACTCCTCGGTCACCCGGTAGGTCACCCAGGGCTCGGGGTCGAAGAGGACCGGCTCCAGCACCGCCTCGACAACCGCCCGCAGCCCCCTGGCCCCGGTGCCCCGCTCGTTGGCGATGCGGGCAATCTCCCGGATTCCACCCTCGGTAAAATCCAACTCAGCCAGGTGATACGCCAGCAACTTCCTGTACTGCCCGATCAGCGAGTTCTTCGGCTCCTGAAGAATCCGCACGAGATCCTCCACCCCGAGGTCGTCGAGGGTGGCGATCACCGGCAGGCGGCCGAGCAGCTCCGGGATCAGGCCGAACCGCTCCAGGTCTTCGGGCAGGACGTGGCGAAGGGGATGGGCCTCTTCGTCGAGGCGGGCGGGGGTCGGCCGCTCGAACCCGAAGGACGCACCCCGGCCCAGCCGCCGTTGGATGATCTCCCCCAAGCCGCCGAACGCCCCGCCGCAGACGAACAGGACGTTCGTCGTGTCGAAGGGGATGCAGGTCTCGCCCACCTGCTTGTAGCCGCCACTCGGCGGCACGCCGACGACCGCCCCCTCGATCAGCTTGAGCAAGGAGTGCTGCGCCCCGAGCCGGAGGTCTTTCGCCCCGAACGACTGCCCTCCTCGCAACTTGTCCACCTCGTCCAGGAAGATGATGCCCCGCTGGGCGGCAGCGACATCCATGTTGGCGGCGATCAGCAGGCGTTGCAGGACCGTCTCCACGTCGTCGCCGACGTACCCGCTTTCAGTCAGCGTGGTGGCGTCGGCCACGGCGAAGGGGACGCTGAGGTACTCGGCCAGCGAGCGGGCCAGGTGTGTCTTGCCGCTGCCGCTGGGGCCGATCAAGAGGACGTTGGACTTCTTGATGGTCACGTCACGGAGGGCGGGGTCGGCGACCACCGGGTCGGCGGCTCCTCTTTCGCCATGGTCGAGGAGCCGCTTGAAGTGGTTGCTGACGGCGATGGCCAGCGTCCTCTTGGCCCGGCCCTGGCCGATCACCGAGCGGTCCAGGTGGGACACAATATCTTTGGGCGACGGGATGGTCGCCAGCCGCTCCGGCTGCGAGGCACGCTGGCGGTCCTGGGCGTCGAAAGTCGTGGTCGCCAGAGAGACACAGCCCCGGCAGATGGTGACGGGGTTCTCGCCGCCGCCCTGCAGGAGAGCGCCCACATCGGCCTTGGGGCGACGGCAGTAGTCGCAGCGGGCCTCCCGGCCCGTGGGGATCATACTCTCGGACATGACGCCTCCGACACTCACGGACGCCCGGCCCCGCCGCCCACGTCGGGCGGCGGACCGAGAGACCGCCGGTGTCAGTACCCTCGATTGCGGGCGATGGAGTGGCCCGGTGGCGGGGGATGGCCGAGTCCGATGGCCTGCGTGGATGACATCGAAACGCTGCTCGGCTCTTGGGTAGGGGACGGTATCGGGAATCGAGGCGTCTCGTCGTGATCCCGGCGGTTCCCTCCACGTCGTCCGGCGATTAGGATGCCGAGAAATCGAACCATGACCACGGCGGGAGAACCCCATGCGAACCCTGACCGCCCTCCTCGGCCTCACCCTCCTCTCGTCTCCGCTCCTGGCCCAGGACCGGGACACGAAGGTCCGCAACGACCGCAAGGCGTTCGGGGCCTCGAAGGACTGGATCTACAACGACCTGGCCGGGGGCGTGAGGGCGGCGAAGGAGGCGGGCAAGCCGCTGCTGGTCGTCTTCCGCTGCATCCCGTGCGAGGCGTGCCAGGAGTTCGACGACGACGTGGCCCGCCGTGACCCGATCATCCGTGACCTCCTGGACGAGTTCGTCTGCGTCCGCATCGTCCAGGCCAACACGATCGACCTGACCCGCTTCCAGCACGACTTCGACCAGTCGTTCGCCGCCTACCTGATGAACCCGGACCTGACGATCTACGGGCGGTTCGGCACCCGATCCGGCAGGCCGGAGCACGAAGACATCTCGCTGGAGGGGCTCCGCAAGGCCATGGAGGCGGCCCTGCGGATGCACAAGGATTATCAGGGGGTCAAGCCGTCCCTGCAGGGGCAAGCAGGTCCGGCAGGCCCGCTACAGGACGCCCAGGGACTATCCGAGCCTCGCCGGAAAGTACGGCGAGAAGATCGACTACGAGGAGAAGACGGCGAAGAGTTGCATGCACTGCCACCAGATCCGGGAGGCCGAGCGGCTGGTCTACCGGGCGGCGAGGGAGCCGATCCCCGACGAGGTGCTCTTCCAGTACCCCGACCCGGCGGTGCTGGGCCTGAAGCTGGACCCCAAGGAGATGGCGACGGTCGAGCGGGTGGCGACCGACTCGATCGCCGGGCGGGCCGGGCTGAGGGCCGGGGACGAGATCACGATGCTGGCGGGGCAACCGCTGCTCTCGATCGCCGACCTCCAGTGGGTGCTGCACAACGCCCCGGCCACGACGAAGCTGCCGACCAAGGTCCGGCGGGCCGGCGAGGCGGTGGATGTCTCGCTCGACCTGCCGGATGGCTGGCGCAGGGGGGACATCTCGTGGCGGACGACCACGTGGGACTTGCGGCGGATGGGCCTCGGCGGGCTCTGGCTGGAGGAATTGACCGGCGAGCAGCTGGCGGGGTCGAAGCTCCCCGGTGACGCCATGGCCCTGCGGGTAAAGCACGTCGGGGAATACGGCGAGCACGCCGTCGCCAAGCGGGCCGGGTTCCAGAAGGGCGACATCCTGGTCTCCTTCGACGGCCAGACCGGGAAGATGTCCGAGACGGACCTGCTGGCGTACAGCATGCAGCGGAAGCGGCCCGGCGACGAGGTGGCCGTGACCGTGCTCCGCAACGGCAAGAGGGAGACGCTGAAGTTCGCCCTGCAATAGGCGACATCAGGGCACGGGGGCCGTGGTCGGGGCTTGCTCGTGCCGATCGGGCGTGGCTCTCAGCACGGTAAAGACATGAGGGGCATCCGGCCGCCGAGATCGAGGACGGGGCCAATCCGAGGCGGAGGGGAAGCATGAGATTCCGAAGAATCAGCTTGTTGGTCCTGGGAGTGGTGATCTGCGGCGTAAGCCATGCCGCCGACGGCCCGTACCCGAAGGGTTTGCCGCAGTCGCCCGAGTTCTTTCCCCTCGCCGTCTGGCTCCAGGCCCCGGCCAACGCCGAGAAGTACAAGGCGATCGGGATCAACACCTACGTCGCCATCTACCGGGGGCCGACCGAGGACCAGCTCGACGCCCTGGACAAGGCCGGCATCCGCCTGATCTGCGGCCAGAGCGAGAGGTCGCTGCGATTCAAGGACCGCCCGACGATCGTCGGCTGGATGCACGGCGACGAGCCCGACAACGCCCAGTCGCTCGGCCAGGGCAAGGGGTACGGGCCGCCGATCCCGCCGGCGAAGATCGTCGAGGGCTACGAGAAGATCCGCAAGGCCGACCCCGACCGCCCCGTGCTGCTGAACCTCGGGCAGGGCGTGGCCTGGGACGGCTGGTACGGGCGGGGCGTGCGGACGAACCACCCGGAGGACTACACCGAGTACCTCAAGGGATGCGACATCGCCTCCTTCGACATCTACCCGGTCAGCCACGAGAAGAAGGAGATCGCCGGGAAGCTCTGGTACGTACCCCTGGGGGTCGATTGCCTTCGCCGCTGGTCGGAGGGGAAGAAGGACGTTTGGTGCTGCATCGAGACCACCGGGATCGACAACCCAGTCCGCAGGCCGACGCCGCAGGAGGTGCGGTCGGAGGTGTGGATGGCCCTGATACACGGGGCCAGGGGGATCATCTACTTCGCCCACCAGTTCAAGCCGAAGTTCATCGAGGCCGGGCTCCTGGCTGACGAGGCGATGGTCCGTGGGGTGGCGGACATCAACCGGCAGGTCCGGGAGCTGGCCCCGGCGCTGAACAGCCCCGACGTTGCGGGCGGGGCGACCGTGGCGTCTTCCAAGGAAGGTGTGCCGGTGGACTTCGTGGCCA
>CAZUZD010000009.1:0-55146 GCA_964624465.1 uncultured Isosphaeraceae bacterium | reverse complement strand
GAGCAAGGTCGGCGGGCCGAGCGTCAAGCCGCCGCAGCCGCCGGGCTACTGGTCGTTCCTGAACTTCCCGACCCGCGAGTGGCAGAAGGACGCCGGCGACCGGGTCTATCGCCGCGGCCTCTACATCCACTGGCAGCGCCAGTACCTGTACCCCAGCCTGATGGCCTTCGACGCCCCCAGCCGCGAGGAGTGCACCGCCGAGCGCGGGCGCTCCAACACGCCGCTCCAGGCGCTCACGCTCCTGAACGACCCGGTCTATGTCGAAGCGGCCCGGGCCCTGGCCGAGCGCACCCTGCGTGAGGGCGGGACCGACCCCGAGGCACGGATCGACTGGCTGTTCCGCCGCGCCCTGTCGCGATCCCCCCGCGAGGGCGAACGCGCGGTGCTCGCCGGCCTGCTGACGAAGCACACCGAGCAGTATCGCGCCGACGTCGACTCCGCCCGCAAGCTGCTGGCCGTGGGCGAACGAGCCCCGGCCGACGACCTCGACCCGGCGGAGCTGGCGGCCTGGACCGACCTGGCCCGCGTCGTCCTGAACCTGCACGCGACCATCACCCGCAACTGAGCCGAGGCCCCTCATGGCGATCCACCTTCCTCACGACGGACTCCACGACACCCGTCGCGCGTTCCTGGGACGGTCGGCGCGCGGGCTCGGCTCCCTCGCCCTCGCCGGCCTGCTACACGGCTCGCTCGGCCCCACGGCCAGGGCCGGCACCGGCTCCACCGGCGTGCTCGGCCAGCTGCATCATGCGCCGAAGGCGAAGCGGGTGATCTGGCTCTATATGGCCGGCGGCATGAGCCACCTGGAGACGTTCGACCCGAAGCCCGAGCTGGCCCGTCAACACGGCCAGCCGATGCCCGAGTCGATCACCCAGGGCCAGCAGATCGCCCAGCTTCAGGGCTCGAAGCTCAACTGCTTCGGGCCCCAGCACGAGTTCAAGCGCTACGGCCGCTCGGGTCTGGAGTTCAGCGAGATCTTCCCCGAGATCGGGGCGAAGATCGCCGACGAGATGTGCATCATCCGCTCGATGCACACCGACGCCATCAACCACGACCCCGCCCACGCGCTCATGAACACCGGCGCCATGGTCAGCGGCCGGCCGTCGATGGGCTCGTGGCTGCTCTACGGCCTGGGCAGCGAGTCGGAGGACCTGCCGGGATTCGTCGTGCTGGTCTCGACCGGCAAGTACGGCCAGTCGCAGCCGATTGCCGCCCGGCAGTGGCACTCGGGCTTCCTGCCGAGCAAGTTCCAGGGCGTGCAGCTCCGCGGCCAGGGTGACCCGGTGCTCTACGTCAAGCGGCCCGACGGCGTCACCGAGGAGCGCCAGCGCGACGTGATCGAGGCGGTGCGGGCCCTGAACGAGTCGGAGCAGGAGGCGGTGGCCGATCCGGAGATCGCGTCGCGGATCAGCCAGTACGAGCTGGCGTTCCGGATGCAGTCGAGCGTTCCCGAGCTGGTGAACTTCGCCGACGAGCCGAAGCACATCCTCGACCTGTACGGCACGGCCGGCGGCGACGGCTCGTTCGCGTCGAACTGCCTGCTGGCCCGCCGGCTCGCCGAGCGCGGGACGCGGTTCATCCAGCTCTACCATCGCGACTGGGACCACCACGGCGGCGTCAAGCGCGACTCGGCCGGCACGGCCGCCGAGGTCGATCGGGGCGTGGCGGCCCTCGTCTCCGACCTCCGCCAGCGCGGCATGCTCGAAGACACGATCCTCGTGTTCGGCACCGAGTTCGGTCGCACCCCGATGGCCCAGGGGGACGGCCGCGACCACCACCTGGCCGGGTTCTCGATCTGGCTGGCGGGTGGCGGCATCAAGGGCGGCCTGGCTTACGGAGCCACCGACGAGTTCGGCTATCGCGCCGTCGAGAACCGGGTCCACGTCAACGACCTGCACGCGACGATTCTGCACCAGCTCGGCGTCGACCACCTGCGGCTGACCTACCGCTACCAGGGCCGCGACTTCCGCCTCACGGACGTCGGGGGCCAGGTGATCCGCGAGATCCTGGCGTGACCGGCCCCGGACCCGACCGCCGACCGCTCGGCACCATGGTGGCCTACGGCTTCCCCCGCGGCGACGTGGGCGTCGACCTGGCCCTGGCCAGGCGGCTCGGGGCCACGCTCCTGGAGATCCTCCCCGACTGGGCCAATCACCCCAACCCGGCCCCGATGCGCGAGCGGGCCGGCGACGCCGGGCTGGCGATCCACAGCGTGCATGGCTGCTGGGGCGGCCAGTCGATCCGCGCCCCCCGGGTCGACCTGGCGAGCATCGACCAGGCGACCCACGCCGCCAGCCTGGACGACCTGAGGGCGTGCGTCGACTGGTCGAACGCTGTCGGGGCTCGGGTGCTCGTCATCCACCCCGGAGGCCTCTCCGATCGCGAGGAGTCCGGGCAGCGCCGGGAGGTCCTGGCCGAGGGGTTGATCCGGCTGGCCGATCACGCGGCCGGCGGGACGGTCCGCATCGCGGTCGAGAACCTGCCGCCGGGGGTCCACCCGGGCAGTCGGATGGCCGACCTGGCCGCCCTGCTCGACGCGATCGGTCGGCCCGACCTGGGGCTGACCCTGGACACCGGCCATGGCAACCTGACGGCCACCGCCGCCGATGAGACGCTGGCGTCCCGCCGGTGGCTGATCAGTACCCATGTGCACGACAACAACGGTCGCCAGGATTCGCACACCCCGCCCGGCGGCGGCACGATCGACTGGCCCGCCTGGGTCGAGGCACTCGACGCGATCGGCTACCGGGGCCCGGTGATGCTCGAGTGCATCCGCCAGATCCGTCAGCGGCCGGACTTGATCGACGAGCCCTTCCTGGCCCGCCTCGACCGGCTGACCCGGACCCGGCTGGTCCCCGAGCCAGCCTGAATGCGTTCCTGAGCCGGCTGGACCGGCCGGGCCGGTGTTGCCGGGCGGAACGGCCCCGCGAGTGATGCGGGTCCCGCATGCGGACCGATAGAATGGCACGAGGGTCGCAGGACGCGACTGATGACGATCCGCGCCGGTCGGCCACCGGGTGCGACCGAGCGCGGATTCCGAGGCCGTTTCCTGGGGAGGATACCCCGTGGCAGTGAATCGCCGATCCGCGCTCGGGGCCCTCGGGATGCTCGGCGCCTCGACCCTGACGTCCAACGAGTCGGGGGCCCAGGTCCCGATGCCGGCCCCGCCGGCCCCCACACTCCCTCAGCTACCCGCCGCTCCGGCCCTGCCGCCGCACAACGGCGTCCGCGGCCGCATGACCGGGGCCGCCGCGACCGCGGCCGCACTCGCCTATGAGCAGACCCCCTGCGTCTTTGGCGTCCCGGGGGCCCACAACAACGAGTTCTGGGACGCCATGAAGGCGCGCGGGATCCCGTACCTGCTCGTCAGCCACGAGGGCGCCTCGAGCGTCATGGCCGACGCCTCGGCCCGCGTCACCGGCCGGGTGGGAGTCTTCGCCGTGGTGCCCGGCCCCGGGCTCACGAATGCGATGACGGGCATCGGCGAGGCGCTCCACGACAGCGTGCCGATCGTCGGCATCGTCACCGACGTGCTGCGCACGCCCAATGCCCCGGTGGGCCAGGTGCACGGGCTGCCGAACGCGGCCATCCTGCGTCCGATCTGCAAGGCGGTGCTGGAGGTCACGCACCAGGGGCAGATCCCGACCCTGATCCACCAGGCGCACCACCTGGCCCGCTGCGGCGAGCCGGGGCCCGTCTGCGTCGTGATCCCGTTCAACTTCTACAACGAGGTCTGGGACTACGACAACCCGCCCCCGCCGCCCCCGCCGCTGCCGTTCGACGAGGCCGCATACCGCCGGGCGCTCCGGGTCCTGGGGGACCGCTCGCTCCGCGTCGGCATCTACGCCGGCCAGGGCTGCCTCGATTGCAGCCCGGCCCTGATCCGGGTCGCCGAGATGCTGCAGGCGCCCGTCGCCACCTCGGTCAGCGGCAAGGGGGTGATCCCCGACAGCCACCCGCTGGCCGTCGGCTGGGGTTACGGAGCCTACGGGACGCGGGCCGCCGAGAAGGCCTTCAAGGAAGTCGACGTCGTGCTCGCCGTCGGGGTGAAGTACAGCGAGGTCTCGACGGCCAACTACTCGGTCCCGAAGCACCCGCAGCTCGTCCACGTCGACGCCAACCCGCAGAACCTGGGCAAGAACCTGCCCACCTGTGTCGCCGTGCATGCCGACGCCCCGCTGTTCCTCGACCGCTTGATCGCCGATTCCGAGGCGATCCGGCGCCCGGTCCAGCCGGCGATCTTCCGACAGGTCCAGCGCGGCCGACAGCAGGACCAGCGGGTGAACTCGCGGGTCGAGGTCCGTCACGCCGTCGACCCGATGCACTTCTACTGGCACCTGCGTCAGTGCCTCGCCCCCGACGACCTGATCTTCGTCGACGTCACGGCCTCCGTGCACTGGGCGTCCGAGGTGATCGACGTGCCGGGCCCGCGGCGGTACTTCACCCCGACCGACAACCAGAGCATGGGCTGGGCGATCCCGGCCGCCATCGGCGCCCAGCGGGTGCGGCTCGACCGCCGCGTGGTGTCGGTCGCCGGCGACGGCTGCTTCCTGATGTCCGGGCTCGAAGCCTCGACGGCCGCCCGCTCGCACCTGCCCGTCAAGTTCTTCGTACTCGACGACGGCGTGTACCACTACATGCAAATGCTCCAGGAGCCGGTGTACGGGCGCACCACCGCCACCGAGCTGGCCCGGATGGACTATGCGGCGCTGGCGCGGGGCATGGGCCTGGCCTACAACTGCATCGACTCCAACGAGGACCTCGGCCCCGGCATCTCCCGGGCGCTGGGAATCGCCGGACCCGTGTTGACCCGGGTGGCGATCCAGTACGGCCGCCGTGAGATCCGCTGGCTCGATGCCCTGAAGTCGTCGTACCTGGATCACCTGAGCACCCGCCAGACGATCCGGCTGGCGACCCGGGCCGCGGCCCGCGCGGCCAACCCGCTGTTGCAGGACGACTGAGCGCCGGGGGCACTCGACCCTGGGCCGGTCTCGCCAGTCCCGATGAGGTTGATCCACCGAGCCGGGGATTGCTCTTCCCTGGTTTGGGCGACCGCCGTAGGATGCCGCCCCGCGTGGGTATGGTCTCCGGGCCGTGCCTGCGCGGGATATCTGGGTCAGGGAGGCCCAGGTCGGCTCCAGCCCCCGGGCTGGCGTCGTCCCTCGCCGCGCGACGGACCGGACTTCAGGGATGAAGCCAGGCCGATGAACACGACGACCAGCGCCGCACCGCCGCACACCGCCTACTTCCCGGCCCCGCCCCGCCGCTCGGCGCCCCACCGGTGGCTGGCGTGTCTGCGGGACGAGTGGGCCGAGCTGCGCCGGTTCGCGCCCGTGGTTCAGAACATGGTCGGCCAGGAGCTCCGGGTGAAGTACCAGCGCTCGCTGCTGGGCTTCCTGTGGACCCTGCTGAACCCGATCCTGATGATGGCGACCCTCACGGTCGTCTTCGCGAACCTGCTCGGTCAGGGGGATCGCTGGCGCCAGTACGCGCTGCTGCTGTTCTCCGGCATGCTCCCCTGGGGCCTGCTGGCCGGCAGCCTCAACGAGTGCGCCTTCTGCATCATCTGGAACGAGAACCTGATCCGGAAGATCTACGTCCCCAAGCTCGTCTTCCCGCTGACCCGGGTGCTGATGAACCTGGTGACGTTCGGCCTCTCGCTGGCGGCGCTGTTCGTGCTCCTGGTGCCGCTGGGGGCCCGGTTCTCGACGCCGATGCTGCTGCTGCCGATCCCGATCCTCCTGTTCACGCTCTTCACCCTCGGGCTCGGGCTCCTGATCGCGACCTTGAACACGTTCTACCGTGATTGCAGCCATCTGGTCGGCGTGTTCCTGCAGGCGTGGTACTTCGCGACCCCGATCCTGTACGAGGCCGACCAGTTCCCGAGCCACGGGTGGCTGTTCCGGCTGAACCCGGCGTACCCGTTCATCCGGCTGTTCCAGGTCATCATCCGGTACCGGGCCTGGCCCGACCTGTCACTGCTGCTTGCGGCCACCGCGATCGCGTTGGTGAGTCTGGGAGTCGGCTATGCCGCGTTCAAGGCCAACGAAGACAAGCTGGTTTTCCGGCTCTAAGCAGGCCCGGATCGACGTGCCGGCCGAGTGCCCCGTCGAGCTCAACGGCGTCTCGCTGCGGTTCGTGAGCTACCACGACAAGCAGTACTCGCTGAAGCGGGCGCTGCTCGACCTGGTGCTCCGCCGGCAGGGGGCCGCGCCGTCGACCGGCTTCTGGGCGCTGCGGGACATCGACCTGCGGATCGCGCGGGGCGAGCGCGTCGGCATCGTCGGTCACAACGGCGCCGGCAAGAGCACCCTGCTGCGGATGATGGCGCGGATCTACCCGCCCACCAGCGGCACCGTGAGCGTGCGCGGCACGGTCGCCCCGCTCATCGAGATGGGCGCCGGCTTCAATCCCGAGCTCTCGGGCACCGAGAACATCCTGCTCAACGGCGCCATGCTCGGCTTCAGCCGCAAGCAGATGCTGGCGCGGATGGACGACATCTTCGAGTTCACCGGGCTCCGCGAGTTCGCCGACCTGCCGCTGAAGTACTATTCCAGCGGCATGTACGTCCGACTCGCCTTCGCGATCGCCACCGAGGTCCATCCCGACATCCTCCTGATCGACGAGTCGCTGGGCGTCGGCGACGCCGCGTTCCAGGACAAGGCCCGGGCCCGCATCCGCAGCCTGCTCGACCGCTCGAACGTCGTCGTGATCGTCTCGCACGACATCAACTCGCTCCGCGAGCTCTGCACCCGGGGCGTCTGGCTGAAGCAGGGCCGCGTGGTCGCCGACGGCCCGATGCACCAGATCGCCGACGCCTACCTGGCCGAGGCCCACCAGGCGCAGACCCCCGCCCCGCCGGCGTCGCCCGTTCCGGCCGCGGTCCCGAGCCACGCCTGAGACACCCAGGAGTTCTTGCCGTGCTCCACGTGGGCGTCGATCTCCTGGCCCTGCAATCGCCCCACAGCGGCGGCCGCGGCATCGGTCGGTACGTGGCCGAATGGCTCGAAGCGCTCGCCGGCCGCGACCCGGACCTCCGCTTCACCTACTACCGGCACGCCGGCCTCTTCGACGAGCGACTGCCCCACCCCGAGGGCGTCACCGTCCGGCCCATGCCCGACGGGCGCACCCCGGCCGAGGCCGTGGATCGGCTCGTCGGGCTCAACCCGGACGGCCTCGATGCGCTGCTGATCCCGAGCCCCTTCGAGGTGGGACTGGGCTATGCCCCGCCCGCCCGCGCCTTGCGAGGGCCGGCCCTGCTCGCCGTGGTCTACGACCTGGTGCCGTTCCTGTTCCAGGAGCGGTACCTGACGTGGCCGCCCTCGGCGATGGAGTTCTATCGGAACCTCGGCCGGCTGGGCCGTTACGACGGCCTGCTGGCGATCTCCGAGGCCACGCGCCAGGACACCCTCCGGCTCACCGGCCTGGCCCCCGAGCGCGTGACGAACATCCAGGGCGCCAGCGACCCCCGCCGCTTTTTCCCGGCCGCTCCCGGCGTGGGCCCGCGTCATCAGCAGCCCGAGCTGGCGGCCCTCGGAATCGATCGCCCCTATGTCCTCTCGGTCGCCAGCGCCGACCAGCGGAAGAACCTCAAGGGGCTCCTGGACGCCTTTGCCCTGCTCCCCGAGGCCACGCGCACCGGCCATCAGCTCGTGATCGCCTGCCGGCTCAGCGACGCCGATGCCACCCGGATCCACCGGATGGCCGAGGAGCGTGGCATCCGCCCGAGCCTGCTCCTGACCGGCGAGGTGACGGACACGCAGCTGCGTGGGCTGTACCAGGGCTGTGCCACGTTCGCCTTCACGTCGACCTACGAGGGTTTCGGCCTGCCGCTGCTGGAGGCGATGCACTGCGGGGCCCCGGTGCTCGCCGGCACCAACTCCTCGCAGCCCGAGGTCGTGGGCGACGCCGGCGTGCTCGTCAACGTCGAGAATCCGCCCGAGGTCGCCCGCGAGCTCGATTCGCTGCTGACCCGGACCGAGTGGGCCGAGAACCTTCGGCGCCGTGGACTCGAACGCGCTCGGGAGTTCCGCTGGGAAAGCGTCGCCGATCGGACCCTGCAGGCGATCCGACACGCGTGTGGCTCGACAACAGACGATCGACTCGCGGAGCCCGAGGGTGCCGCCCGCCCCACGATCCTCCGGGGCCCTCATCCGCCGATTTCCCGGCCGGTTCGATCCACCCGGGGACCGCTGCGGGTCGGGATTGACCTGCTGGCTCTCCAATCGCCAGGCAGCCGCACGCGCGGGATCGGGAGGTATGTCCGGAGCCTGGTCGACGCCCTGGAGCACCGGCTCGGGATCGAGCTGATCCACTACGAGCACGCGTCGCTCCCGAGCGCGGCCGTCGGCCTGGCGGACCCGGACCGCACGCGACGGGTGCCTTCCGACGGACCCGGCGACGGGGCCGGCATGAGCCGGTACTTCCGGCGAATTGCTCGCGAGAACCCGGACGCGCTCGATGTGCTCCTGTTCCCGAGTCCGTTCGAACTCGTGCCCGGGTACGAGCCGCCCTCCCGGTCGGGTGCGAGCCTGCCGCTGGCGGCCGTGGTCCACGACCTGATCCCGTTCCTGCACCAGGACCGCTACCTCACCGACCCCGAGATCGCCGGCTGGTTCCACGACCGATTGAGGACGATCTGCGGCTACGACCGGTTGCTGACGAATTCCGACTGGACCCGCGACGAGTGCCTGCGGCACCTCGGGCTGCCCTCCGAGCGCGTCGCCTCGATCGGCGGCGCGGGGGACCCCATCCAGTTCTTCCCGACGACCACCGAGGCCGAGGCCCAGGCCTCCCGGGCGACGGCCCGCACGCTCGGGATCGATCGGCCCTTCGTCCTCACGGTCGGGAGCACCGACGAACGCAAGAATCTCGCCGGCCTGCTGGAGGCCTTCGCGGCCCTGCCGGAGTCGTTGCGTTCAACGCACCAGCTCGCGGTCGCCTGCGGCCTGGGTGCCCCGGATCGCGCCAGTCTCGGCGAACGTGCCCGTGAACTCGGGATCGCCGCCCAGGTGGTCCTGACCGGGGCGGTCACGGATGCCCAGCTCCGGGCGCTCTATCAGACCTGCACCGTGTTCGCCTTCCCCTCCCACGAGGAGGGCCTGGGACTCCCGCTGCTGGAGGCCATGCAGTGCGGGGCGCCCGTGCTCGCGGGCCGGAACACGTCGCAACCCGTCGTGGTGGGCGCGGCGGGCCGGCTCGTGGACTCGCGCGACACCGCCGCCATCACCGCCGTGCTGGCGGAACTCCTGACCGACCTCCCCCTGCGCCAGTCGCTCCGGTCCGCAGGCCTGGTCCGCGCCGCCGACTTCACGTGGCAGGACGTGGCGGCCCGCACGGTCGAGTCCCTGCGAACCGCGGCTGGCGAGGCGAACCGTCGGAGCCAGTCGGCTAGCCGGGGTCCGGATCGCCCGAGGGTGGCGATGTTCTCACCCCTGCCCCCGAAGCGCTCCGGGATCGCGACCTACACGGCCACTCTGGCCGAGCACCTCCAGCCTCACTGCCAGCTCGACCTCTTCCACGATGCCGGCTACGTGCCGCACCTGGCCCACGCGCCGGGCCTGGGCCGGTTCGATCATCGGATGTACCGGCGCCGGGCCGAGCGGGTCGGCTACGACGCCGTGGTTCATCAGATCGGCAACTCCGAGTACCACGGGTTCGGCCTGGAGACGTTGCTTGACGGTGGCGGAGTGGTCGTCCTGCACGACTACAACCTGCCTGGCCTGTTCGTCAGCGAGGCCCTGCGTCACCGCGAACTGGAGATCGTGAACCGCGAGCTGCGTCACGGCCACCCGGACCGGGTTGCCGAGCTGGCGCCTCACCTGTCGGCCTGGGCCCGCGAGCCGGGCGGGCTGGGCGATGCATTGGCCAGTCGCGGGATCTCGTTGAACCGGCGGGTGCTCGAAGCCGCCAGCCGGATCGTCGTGCACTCGCCCTGGACGGCTCGCCTCATCGAGTGCGATTCGCCGCAGGTGGCCGACCGGGTGCGGATCATCCCGCTGGGGTGCCGCCCGGTGCCGCCCGACGGCCAGAGGCGTCTGGCCATGCGCCAGCGTCTGGGAATCGCGCCCGACGCCCTGCTCGTCGGGGTGCTCGGATTCCTCCACGAGAGCAAGCGGTCCACCGAGATCGTCGAGGCCTTCGGGCGCGTCGCGGACCGGCTGCCCGACGCCCTGCTGCTGTTCGCCGGCGAGGACCTGGGCGGAGGCGCGGCCCCGGCCCGGGCCAGTCAGCTCGGGCTGGGCGCGCGGGTGAAATTCCTCGGGCGATACCCCGGAGATCTCGCCGAGGTCGCCGCGACGCTGGATGTTGGCATCAGCCTTCGACGGCCGCCGAGCAACGGCGAGACCTCGGCCGCCCTGCTCGACCTCCTGCGCTGTGGCGTGCCGACCATCACCAGCGCCGTCGGAACCTTCTCGGATTATCCCGACAACATCGTGGCCCGGATTCAGGACGACCGCGACGGGCCGGTCGGCCTCGACACCGCCCTGCTCGACCTGGCCGGTGCACCGGAGCACCGCCGCGCACTCGGGCGCCGGGCGTTCGCATATATCCAGAGGTTCCATGCCTGGGATCGGGTGGCGGAGCAGTATCTGACGGTGATTGAGGCCGAGGCGGGATCGATGCCGGTCGCACTCGGCCTGAGCCGCGCGCTGAGCCGGCCGCCCCGCTGAGCGATGATGAGTGCCCGTTCCGGGCCGCGCGGAATCCGAGCACGAGAGGATCGTCGGACTGGCCAGGTGCCACCGACCGGAGGGAGCGGAGATGCGGATCGGGATCGACATGCTGGCGCTGCAGTCGGACGACAGCCGGCATCGGGGCGTGGGCCGGTACGCCCGGCACTTCCTCGATGCTCTGTTCGCCGCCGCGCCCGATCGCTCCTTCCTCCTTTACAGCCACGATCGCCTGCCCATCGAGGACTATCCCTCGGGGCCGAACGCCGAGGTCCGTCGCATTGGCCCCGACCGCAGCCGTGGCGAGACCCGGCTGGGCCAGGCGATTCAGCGAGTTGCGCAGGAAAATCCCGACCAGGTCGACGCCCTCCTCGTCCTGAACCCGTTCGAGCTGCACCCCGAATACCTCACGCCGGCTCGCCCGATCGAGGGACCGGCGCTGATCGCCCTGGTGCACGACGTGATCCCGTTCCTGTTCCAGGAGCATTACCTCCGCGACGAGCGGCACGCGCGGCGGTTCTATCGCAGCCTGGAGCGGCTTCGCCAGTACGACCACCTGGTGACCAACTCCGAGTCGACCCGGGCGGATTGTGCCGCCCTGCTGGGCATGCCCGCCGATCGACTGACCACGATCCTCGCCGCCTCCGACGCCACGTTCTTCCAGCCCGCAGCCCGGTTCCCGATCCCCGGCCCGGATCGTCGCACCCTGCACGACCTCGGGGTGACCGGGCCCTTCGTGTTCACCCTCTCGGGGATGGACGATCGGAAGAACCTCGACGGCCTGCTGGAGGCCTATCGCCTGCTGCCCCCCGAGCTGCGTGAGTCGCACCAGCTGGTGGTGACGTGCGAGCTGACCCCCGCCTACACCGATCGCATCCGGGCCCTGGCACGCCGCCGCGGGGTCGACGATCGGCTGGTCCTGACCGGCGGCGTCGACGACCGGGCGCTCCGGACGCTCTACCAGCAGTGCCGTCTGTTCGTGTTTCCCTCGAAGTACGAGGGGTTCGGGATCCCGATCCTGGAGGCCATGCACTGCGGGGCCCCGGTGCTGGCCGGCCAGAATTCGGCCCAGCCCGAAGTTGTCGGTGAGGCTGGCCGACTGGTCAACGTCGCCGACCCAGCCGAGCTGTCGCAGGCGATGGCCGATCTGCTCGCGAGCCCGGAATCGCTCCGGGAGCTGGGCGAGCGTGGGCTGGTCCGCTCCCGCGAGTTCCACTGGTCGAAGGTCGCCGATCGCGCCATTGGCGCGCTCGATCGGGCCGCTGGCCGACCCGCGATCGCGCGCGGTCACTCCCCGAGGCGACGAGACACATCCCGCCCCCGGCTGGCGATATTCTCGCCCTGGGCCCCGAAGGCGACCGGGATCGCCGACTACGCGGCGAACCTGGTTCGGGCCCTGTCCGACACCTACCGGATCGACCTCTATCATGAGCCCGGTTACGTTCCCGAGCCCGCCCTCGGCGGCGGTGCCCTGGCGTCGTACGACTGGCGGCTCTTCGAGCGGAACGACCGGGTGATCGGTTACCGTGGCGTGGTCCACCAGATGGGCAACTCGTTCTATCACCAGTTCGTGTACGAGGCCCTTCAGCGTCACGGCGGCATCGTGGCCCTTCACGACTTCAGCCTGGCCGGGTTCCAGTTCTGGTACGCCCACCGCAATCACGGCCACGACCCCAACGGTTACCTCCGAGCCCAGTTCGCGTTCGACGATCCGGGGGCCCCGCCGGTCGAGGATGCCGAGATCCAGGACTGGATGGCCGAACCAGGCGGGTTCCAGGACGCCATGGCGCGCCGGGCGCGGCACCTGAACCGGCGGATCTTCGCCCATGCCGAGTCCGTCGTCGTGCACTCGCCCTGGTGCCATCGCGAGGCCGAGCGCTGCGTGCCCGATCTGGCAGACCGGACGTGCGTGATCCCCCACGGGGCCGACGTCCGGATCGTCACGCCATGCTACCGGGCGAGCGTCCGGGAGCGGTTCGGGATCCCCGCCGATGCGCTCGTGGTGGCGAGTTTCGGCATCCTGACCAACGGCAAGATGAACACCGAGGCGCTCGACGCGTTCGCGGTGCTGGCGGCCCGCGAGCCGAAGGCGACGTTCCTGCTCGTCGGCGAGGACTGGGAGCAAGGGCAGGCGCGGCGGCACACCGCGGCACTGGGTCTGAACGACCGCGTCCAGTTCCTCGGACGGCAGCCGGCCGAGGCGTTCGACGAGCTGCTGACCGTCACCGACATCGGGATCAGCCTCCGCCGCCCCCCGACGTTCGGCGAGACCTCGGGCGCGCTGCTGCATCTGCTGCGACACGGGGTGCCCACGATCGTCAATTCGGTGGCCACCTTCGCCGATTACCCCGACGACACCGTCCGCAAGGTGGACTGGGAGACCGAGGGACCGGCCAGGCTGGAGCGGGCCCTGCTCCAGTTGGCTCAGGACCCGGCTGAGCGCCATCGGCTGGGGCGGGCGGCATTGCGGTATGTCGAGCGGGCCCACCGCTGGAGCCTGGCTGCCGAGCGATACATCGACTGCATCGAGCGGGGGCCGAGGGCCCGCCGGACCCGACGATCGGCCTGACGCCTGCCTGGACCTTGAAACTGGAGTGCGACCAATGAAGCGAGTCTTGAAGCGGCTGGGTCAGGCCGGCTGGAAGCTGACCGGCCCGTTGCGCCGACCGGTGGTGCGCAAGGTCCACCAGGGGTTCACCCAGGTGCTCCAGGTGGCGGTGACCGAGCCGCTCCATGCCCGGATCAACGGCATCGAGGCCGGCCTCAACCTGGCGCGTCACGAGGTGAGCGTGCAGGGCGAGGAGACGAACCTGAACCTGGACAGCCTCGTCCGGGAGCTGGCCCGGCTCCAGCTCCAGGTCGAGGCGCTCCAGACTGCCCTGGCCGAACGTGAGTCGACCGGCAATGGGCTCTCGGTCCTCCAGGCCGGCGGCTGCGAGGTCGAATCGGACTATCCGGCCGAGGCCGTCTGAGCCCCGCAGGGAGGCAACCATGAGCCCCGCCGAAATGCCCGTTGAACGCCGTCCGGGTGGCCCTCGCATCTCCTACGCGCAGAACCTCGAGGACATCCTGCTCGACCGCGTCCTCGGCGATCGGCGCGGCCGGTACCTGGACATCGGGGCCAATCACCCGTTCCTCGACAGCAACACGTACTTCTTCTACCTGCGCGGCTGGCGCGGGACGACCATCGAGCCGACCGAGACCGGCCACCGCCGGATCGTCGAGCTGCGGCCCGAGGACCTGAATCTGCGGACGGCGGCCTCGGATCAGGATGGCACGCTGCGGTTCTTCGAGGTCGAACGCGACGGCGACCAGACGGGCCTCTCGACCAGCGACGCGGCCACGGCCCGCGAGCATGAGCGCCAGGGGTTCCGCGTCCGGGAGCACACCGTCCCATCCCGGACGATCGCGTCGATCCTCGTCGAGCACGATCTGCCCCCGGTCGACCTGGTCTCCCTCGATGTGGAGGGCCACGAGCTGGCCGTGCTGAAGGGCATTCCGCTGGACCGCTGGCGGCCCGAGATCTTCGTCATCGAATCGACCGAGCCGCTCCACGAGGCCCCCAGCTACACGGCCTGGGAGCCGCTCCTGCTCGATCAGGGCTACCGGTTCGCGACCTTCAACGGTGTGAACCGGTTCTACGTCCGCGAGGACCGCGCGGCCTGGATCCCGACACTTCAGGTGCCGGTGAACCACCACGATTGCTTCCTCCGCCACGACCTGGTCGCGACCCAGCTCCGGCTGGATGAGTCGCGTGCGATCCTGGAAGCCGAGCGCGGGGCCTGGCAGGCCGACCGGCAGCGGTTTGAAACCCAGCGACTCGAATACCAGCAGGCGATCCAGCAATTCGCCGAGGCGCGCGCCGCCTGGACCTGGGAGACGGAGGCCTCGGCCCGTCAACGCAACCAGGTGCTCGAGAAGCTCTGGGAGCAGGGCGAGCACCTGAAGCAGTCGCAGTTGCGTGAATCCGTGCTGGAACACGAGCGTGCCGAGTTGCTGCGCCGCGTGGCCGAGCTGGAGGAGGCGTTGCGGCCACCCGCGCCGATAGCGCCGGGCGTGGGGAACCGGCTCCTGCGCACCGGCCTGGAGCGGGCCCGGCGTCTGAAGGGATCGTTGCGGGTCGGGCGGTCTTGACCGCGATCGGGTGGTCCAGTACATCCATGCTGCGGCGGGCCCGCCTGCGCGGGACCCCGGTCGCAATCGACTCCGGGTCGAGGGAGTGACCCGACCATGCCTGTCCCGCTGCTCGCGGTCGTGGCCCTGGCGCTGGCCGTGGCCTCCGACGACATCACGCTCCAGCCCCGGCGCGGCGACAAGCTGCACTCCGCCTGGCAGGTGAGCGCCTCGCAGATCAATGGCCCGAGCGAGCGCACGCTGGAGACGCTCCGACGTGCCAGCCTGGTCGACACGTACAAGCGCGACCCGGAGCGGGCCCTCAAGCTCCTCCAGAAGCAGGCCCGCGCCGTCCCCGATGTTGACCTCGTCTTCGCACTCGCCGAGCTCTCGTGGGTCGAGGGCCGTCGCGCCGAGTCGCGCCGCAAGGGCGGGGCCGCGGCGCTCGATCACTACACCAGCACGGTCGCCTACGCCTTCGACTACCTCTTCGATCCCCGACTGGCGCAGGCCCGCTCCCCGATCGACCCGCGGTACCGGCTGGCCTGCGACCTCTACAACGCGGCCCTCGATCGCCTGTTGCGGGCGGCCACGACCAAGGACCGGATCAAGCCCGGCCAGACGATCCAGATCCGGATCCAGGGCAGCGAGCGCTCGATGAGCTTCCGGCTCTGGCCGGGCAGCGCCTGGAAATCCGAGGAGCTCGACGAGCTGATCCTGGCCGCCGACTACGAGCTCAAGGGCGACGGCGGCCTGATCGGGCGCAGCCGGCGCTACGGCATCGGGGTGCCCCTGATCGCCGTCCGCCGCAAGAGCGAGGTGAAGGAGGGCCCGGAGCGTTTCTACCCGCCGACGGTCGCCTTCGCGCTCACGGCCGTGCTCCGCCCGACCCACCCGCTGGGCGACCCCAAGGAGGGGCCCGAGGGCGAGGTGCGCGAGTGCGAGATCGACCTGTTCGACCCGATCCAGGTGCCGGCCATCGGCGAGGCGAGCAACCAGCTCGCGATCGACGCCGACTTCACGACGCCGCTGGCCTACATGTGGTCGCAGACCGACCTCGACAAGTACCGCTGGACCGGCCTGTTCCGACCCGGTCAGGCCAGCGAGCGCGCCGGCCTGATGCTCCTGCGGCCGTACGAGCCGGACAAGATCCCGATCGTGATGGTGCACGGCCTGATCTCGACGCCGCTGGCCTGGATCCCGATGCTCAACGAGCTGCTGCGCGACCCGGCAATCCACCAGAAGTACCAGTTCTTCCTGTACATGTACCCCACCGGGATGCCGGTGCCGATCGCCGCCTCGGGCCTGCGGGATGCGCTCCGGCAGGCGCGCGGGCAGTTCAATCCGGACGGCCAGAACCCGCGATTCGACCAGATGGTCCTCCTCGGCCACAGCATGGGCGGCCTCCTGAGCCACGCCATGGTCGTGCGGAGCGACGAGTATCTCTGGCACCTCTACACCGACCGCAGCTTCAGCGACATCCTCGGCCCGCCCGAGGTGCTCCGCGAGCTGGACCACTACGCCCACTTCGACTGGGTGCCGAGCGTCAAGCGGGTCGTCTTCCTGGGGACGCCGCACCGGGGCTCGGACTACAGCCGGGGGCTGGTGGGCCGCGTCGGCTCGGGCCTGATCGCCGAGCCGGACAGCTACGTGCAGCTCCTGGACAAGCTGGTCAAGGACAACCCCGAGGCGTTCCCGAAGCGGTTCCGGCACCTGCCGAGCTCGATCGAGACGCTGGAGTCGGACTCGCCCGTGCTCCTGGCCCTGCTGAAGATGGCGACGAACCCCGAGGCCAAGCTACACTCGGTGATCGGTTCGATCCGCCCCGAGGCGCGGGCCAACACCACCGACGGCGTGGTGCCGTACCGCAGCGCCCACCTCGACGGCGTGGTCTCCGAGGTCCTGGTCCGCTCCGATCATGGGGTGCAGAAGAACCCCGAGGCGATCCGCGAGGTGCGCCGGATCCTGCTGGAACACCTCGCCGAGTTCGCCTCCGACGCCGTGGCCAACGGGGCCCCGGCCGTACCGCCGCCGGCTCGACGCTGAGTCGGGCTGACCGTCCCACCGCCCGGAATGGGCCCGCCGGAGTCCCCGCCCGATGTCCGCCGACCTTGCTGATCGCCTCGTGGAGTTCGCCCTCCAGACCCGGTTCGCGGACCTGCCCGGGGCGGTCGTCGTCGAGGCGAAGCGCCGGTTGATCGACTCGTTCGCCTGCGCCCTCGGGGCCCTGCACGAACCGGCCCCGATCATCGCCCGCGACACCGCCCAGGCGATGGGCGGCACCGGAGCGGCCCTGATCGGCGGCGGGCGCTCGACCCCGGACTGGGCGGCGTTCGCCAACGGCGTGCACATCCGCTACCTCGACTGCAACGACACGTACCTGTCGCTCGAGCCGGCGCACCCGAGCGACAACTGGGCGGCGATCATGGCCGTCGGCGAGCACGTCGGGTCCAGCGGCCAGGACTGGATCACGGCGGCGGCTGTGGCCTACGAGGTCCAGTGCCGGCTCTGCGACGCCAACAGCATCCGGGCCCGGGGCTGGGACCACGTCACGTACGGCCACCTCTCCGCCGTGCTGGCCGCCGCCCGGCTGATGGGCCTTTCGCACACTCAGGCTCGCCATGCGCTGGGGATTGCCGGCACGACCTCGGCCGCGTTGCGACTGACCCGCGCCGGCGAGCTCTCGATGTGGAAGGGCTGCGCTTTCGCCCACGCCGCCCGGAACGCGACCTTCGCCGCCCTGCTCGCCAGTCGGGGGCTCACCGGCCCGGCGCCGCTGTTCGAGGGGGAGATGGGCTTCTTCGAGCAGGTCTCCGGACCGTTCTCGCTCACCCAGCTCGGCGGGCCGACGGCCGGCGACTGGATGCTGCCGAAGACGTCCATCAAGTTCGTGCCGGCCGAGTATCACAGCCAGTCGGCCATCGCCGCGGCTTTCGAGCTGCGACCGCAGATCGGTGATCCGGCGCGGATCCGCTCGATCCGGATCGCCACCTTCCGGACCGCCGTCGAGATCATCGGCAAGGACCCCGAGAAGTGGCGGCCCCGCACCCGCGAGACCGCCGACCACAGCTTGCCCTATTGCACCGCGGTCGCGCTGGTGGATGGTGAGATCACCGCCCGCCAGTTCAGCGACGAGCGGCTGGCC
This sequence comes from uncultured Isosphaeraceae bacterium, assembly GCA_964624465.1. GTDB lineage: Bacteria > Planctomycetota > Planctomycetia > Isosphaerales > Isosphaeraceae > CAZUZD01. Next base: position 37,215 of record CAZUZD010000009.1, on the reverse strand, counting down.
GACCCCGCCCTGCTCGACCTGGTCGCCCGCACCACGGTCGTCGAGGATCCGGCCCTGACCGCCGGCTACCCCGCCGGGATCCCGAACCGGATCACGGTCGTGCTCGACGACGGTGCCGAGCACACCCTCGAGGTCGCCTTCCCGCCCGGTCACGACAAGAACCGGATGACCACCGAGCAACTCCAGGCCAAGTACCTCGGGCTTGTCGATCCGGTCCTCGGCGGGCGGCGGGCCACCGAGCTCTGGGATCGCCTCGACGCGGTCGACCAGAGCCCCACCCCGCACGACCTGCTGGCCCTGACGATCCCGTCCGCCTGAGCGCCGCCTCGGCCGGCCGGGCCGGGGGTGCCGACCGGGTGAGAGTTTACGCGGATCGATGATTGCATCATGCCAGCGGGTGCATTACGGTGAGGGCAATCCCTCTCACGCCCCAAGCCCCGGAGCACTGACCGTGAACGCCGACACGTCGACCCGGGCCCGCGCCGGCTTCACACTCATCGAGCTGCTCGTGGTGGTCGCCATCATCGGGGTGCTGGCGGCGCTCCTGCTGCCTGCCGTGCAGAGCGCCCGCGAGGCGGGCCGCCGCACGCAGTGCATCAACAACCTCAAGCAGCTCAACCTGGCCGCCCAGAACTACCACGACGTGTTCCAGCAGTTCCCCTCCGGCTGGCTCTGCTCGGAGTACGACGCGAGCTGCCTGCCCTACCAGGCGTCGCCGGCGATGTGGAACGGGATCACCGGGCTGTTCCGCCAGATCGAGGAGGGGAACCTCTTCAACGAGATCAACTTCGACTACGGCACCAGCGCCATCGAGAACGTCACCAGCGTTCGCCGGACCCTCAACTTCCTGGTCTGCCCGTCGAACCCGAAGGATGTCTCGCGAGCGGGCGGCGCGAAGCCGGCGACGAACGAACGGTTCGGACGCAGCGACTATCGGGGCAACATGGCGGCCGGCCAGGTGCCCGACTGCCCCTCGCAGAACCCGCTCGATTGCTTCTTCTTCGACAACGGCGTCACGTACATGAACTCGGCCGTGTCGATGGCCGGGATCACCGACGGCACGTCCAGCACGGTCCTGTACGGCGAGTCGCTCGAAGGCTTCTGGAGCGAGGCGTCGAGCTGCTGTGTGCGGACGACGCTGGATCGCGCGATCAACCGGCCGATCGTCGTCAATGGCCAGCCGCACTATGTCTACTGGGGCAGCAAGCACCCCGGCGTCGTGAACTTCGGCAAGTGCGACGGCAGCGTCTCGACGATCTCGGCCACGATCGCCCGACCGGTCCTGATCAAGGTCATGACCCGCAACGGCGGCGAGACGGTCTCGAGCGACGAGTTCCGTTGAGCCTCGCCGAGCGGCCTCAGTAATTCAGGCCGTTCTTGCGGAGGTGGACCATCGGCGTCGCCTCCGGGTGGATCAGCCCGCCGGCGACCACCTCGGCCAGGAAGATGCGGTGATCGCCGCCATCGAGGTGGCCGGTCACCACGGCCTCCAGGTACGACATGGCGTCGGCCAGCACCGGCCCGCCCTCGGCCTCCAGCGCCAGCGGCAGACCCTCGAACGGGTCGTCGCCGGCAGCACCCGGGCGGGCGAACGCCTTGAGGAGGCGCTTGCTCTCGGTCGCGATCTGGCAGAGGACGAATCGGCCCGATCCGGCGAGCACACCGGCCATGGGGCGATCGGCTCGCACCGCCACGCTGACCATGGGCGGCTCGAAACCGGCCTGCTGCACCCAGCTCGCCAGCAGCCCTCCGCGACCGGCAGCCGTTCGGCAGGTGACGATGAACAGGCCGCTCGGGATCCGGCCCAGGGCCGCCGGCAGCGACGACCCGGAGGTCGTCGCGTTCGCTGTCGATTCGGGCACGAGACGACCACTCCACTCAGGAGAACCGGTATCCGCTCGGCTCGACCGCCAACTCAGGGGCAGCCGAGCACCACGCGGGCGAGCCAGGAATTCGGCAAGTCGGGCACCAGCCACCGGGCCGGCCGGCCCATTGCTGTCCTGACCGCCTCGGCCGCCAGGTAGCCGGAACGCACGGCCCCTTCCATGGTGGACGGCCACCCCGTCTTCGTCCAGTCGCCGGCCAGGGTCAGCCCCGGAATCATGGTCGCCTGGGGCGGTCGCAGCCGGTCGATCCCCGGTCGGACCGAGATCGTGGCCGTGTGTTCGGTGACGACCCACCAGCGTTCGAGCCTGGCCTGGGCCACGCCCGGCCAGACGGCTTCGAGGTCGGCCAGGGCACGATCACGGATCGCCTCCCGGCCCAGCGGCACCAGGTCGAACGCCGCGCTGATGACGAGCTGGAGGTACTGCCCCCTGCCCTCCGGGCTCGCCCGGCCCTGGAGTGCCGTGTGGTTGAACACCCAGTGCGTGGTGCGACCGACCAGGGCGGCGTGGTCCACCGGGCAGACCGGACGATCGAACCACAGATGGATCCCGGTGATCGGTGCCGCCTGAATGGCCCCGGCCTGGGGGATGGCTGGTAGCATCTCGTGCAGCTCCTCCGGGACGATGGCTCCCACCCGATCCCAGGGGACGGCCAGGACGACCTGATCAGCCGGCACCACCTGGCCCGTGCGGAGGACCACGCCGGTGATCCGCCCCGCCGCCGTCGCTAGCGAGCGGATGCCGGTCCCGAGCCGCACGGTCGCCCCATGCTCCTCCAGCCAGCGCTGTACGGGAGCTCCGTAGAGTTCGCCCAGGGGCTGGGTGGGGATGAGCAACTCGTAGCCGGCCCGGTTGCCAAGCAGGCCCTCGTAGAAGACCTTGCGGGCGTAGCCGATGTCCGTCTGGTCCAGCCGCTCGTTCAGGGCGGAGATCAGGACCGTCTCCCAGAACCGCTGGAGGGTCCGGGTCGTCTGGCCGTGGCGTCGGAGCCAGCTTTCGAGCGACTCGGTCGAACCGGCCGGGGCATACCGCAGCGAGAGCACGCCGATGGCGACGCGGATCCGCTCGGCCAGGGTCAGGTAACGAGCCCGGAGGATCGATCCCGCCAGATGGAGCGGCGCGGGCAGGCGACTCGCCTGCATCACCGACCGCCTCCCCTCGGGGTCGAGGAACACGAGCGTCGGCTCGCGACGGAAGGCCTCGGCGATCCCGATCCGCTCGCAGAAGTCGGCCAGGTTCGAGCAGCAGCCCATGCTGACGTGCTGGCAGTTGTCGACCAGCGCGCCCGTGACGGGGTCGGTGAACGAGCAGGCCCGCCCGCCCAGCCGGGGGCGGCTCTCAAGGAGCGTCAGATCGACGTCTGGCCCGGCGAGCACGCTCGCCGCCGCCAGGCCCGCCAGGCCGCCCCCGACGACGACGATCCGGGGCCGATCCGCCGTGGCGATCATCGCAGGGCCCCCCGAGGCCGCAGCGCCTGCACGGCGATGACGGCCTTGCGCCAGGAAGGCACGCGGGCCCGTTCGGCCAGCACCTCGAAGCGACGGCGGACGATCTCATCGAGCAGCGCCCGGTAGATCCCCGTGATCGCCAGGAACACGGGTCGGCCGACCGGCGCGATCAGCGGGCTCAGGCCGCGACCGCGTTCGTAGAAGTCGTAGGCGCGATTCGCCTGGAATTCGAGGAGGGCCCGCAGCCGATCGTCGACCGCACGGCGGCTGAGGGACTCGGGCGCGACCCCGAACCGCTCCAGGTCCTCGGCCGGCAGATAGACCCGGCCACGCTCGGCGTCCTCCCGCACGTCGCGGATGATGTTCGTGAGTTGCAGCGCGATCCCGCAGCTCTCGGCCATCGCCTCGGCCCGGCCGCCGTCGGAGCGGAAGCCCCAGATGGAGAGGCAGCACAGGCCCACCGCCGACGCCACCCGGTAGCAGTACCGGTACAGGTCGTCGAACGTCTGGATCGGTTGCGGGTCGAGATCCATCTCCACGCCATCGATGACCTCGATGAGGTAACGGTGCGGGATGGCGTGGTGGCGAAACGTCTCGCGGATGGCCGGGTAGATGTCCAGTGTCGGGATCACCGCGCCGACGGCCTGCTCGCTCAGTATGCTGGCCCGCCAGTCCGCCAGGACCTGCCGCCGGGCCTCCAGAGGACCCGGCTCGTCGGCCACATCGTCAATGTGCCGCATGAAGGCGTACAGCGCGCACATCGAGCGTCGCAACGGCGTGGGCAGGAGCCTGAACGTGAAATAGAAGTTCTTCGCCTCGCGTCGCGAGACGGCGGCGCAGGCGTCGAAACTGCGTCGGAGGGTCGCTTCGGTGACGTCGCCGCCCATCAGGACCTCTGCGGACAGGGAAATCTCCGGACCGGCCGTGGCGCCGGTCGTGGTGCCACGAGCCTCGCGCTCGGGGGCGATTATCGCGGGAAGGTAGTCGTCGCGGACGAGGCGGGCGGGCGCGGCGGCGTGATGGCGCGGGCCAGCGGCCCGGCGTAGCGGGCGACCAGGGCGCGACCGAGCAGTCGCGCCTTGTCGCCCTTGGTCAGCTTCGGGCGCCGGGCCAGCACGTCATAGCCGATCGCCTCGATCCGGTCCAGGATCGCGAGGCCGCCCCGCGTGAACAGGTCGATGTCCACCGCCAGGGCCCGCGGCACGCGCCCGACCAGCGGCCAGCCCTGGTGGAACAGCGCGCGAGCGTGGGACACCTCGTGGGCCATCAGCCGCAGGAACTCCGGGGTGCTCCGGCCAGACCGGAGGACCTCGTCGCCAACCCCGAACCGCTCGCGGTCGGCTCGAGGCAGGTAGATGCGGCCGATCGCGTGGTCCCGGGCCACGTCTTGCCAGTGGTTGGCCAGTTGCAGCGCCGTGCAGGTGGCGTCGGACAGCACGGCGTTCTCCGCGTTGAAGCTCCGGCCGAGGTAAAGGACCAGGTGCCCTACGGGGTTGGCCGACAGGCGGCAATAGTCGTGGAGCTGTTCCATCGTGTCGTAGTCAACGACGTGCTGATCCAGTTCGAAGGCGGAGATCAGGTCGTGGAACGGCTGCGCCGGGATGCCATACTCGGCCACGACCGGCGCCAGGGCCTGGTAGACCGGGTGTTCCCCGCGGCCCTGGAACATGGCATCGAGGCCAGTACGCCACCAGCCGAGCAGACGGAGCGCCTCGGAGCGGTCCGCAATCTCATCACCGAGGTTGTCGGCCCACCGGCAGAAGCTGTACACCGCCTCGAACGCCGGTCGCAGCGGGGCGGGCGTCAGCAGCGTGACGACGTGGAAATTCTCGTACTGGCGCCGGGTGAAGTCGGCGCAATACGCCCGGGCCTCGGCGAGCGAGAGCCGCTCGTTCGAAGCGGGTCCGAAACGGCTCAGGTCCTGGGAGAAGCTCATGGTGGCCCCGGGGGGTCGATTTGGCTGGCCCACGATTCTAGCCGCCCGGTCGGCCGGGTCCCACCGCAGATTCGGCCGCGGGTCGTCGCCAGGGCCGCTCCACATCCCGCCGGTCCGCGTCCGGGCTGACCTCGACGGATCGGACCCGGCGCGCGACCATCGCCGGTCAACCCGGCCTGCCGACTCCAGGCCTGGCCGCGACCCTGGACCGACACCGGCGAGCCATGACCCGACGCGACCGCGAGACCCTCCAGTTCGCCACCACCCTGGCGGTGCTGCTGCTGACGCTGTTCTGGGACTCGCTCGGGGGCGGGAAGATCCTGAGTCCGGCCGATGTAGTGGCCGTGCAACCGGGCTTCGCCGACCCGGCCGCCCCGCCCTACGAGCCCCGCAACCGGCTCCTGATGGACCCCGTACTCCAGTTCCAGCCCTGGCTGGAGCTGAACCGCGAGGCCCTCGCCGCGGGCCGACTGCCGCTCTGGAACCCGTACGTCGGCTGCGGGGCCCCGCACCTGGCCAACGGCCAGAGCGCGGTCTTCGATCCGTTCCACCTGATCGGCTACGCGATCGGCTTCCCCGCGGCCCATGCCCCCCTGGCCGCCGGGCGGCTCTTCGTGGCCGGGCTCGGGATGTTCCTGCTCGGCCGTCGCTGGGGCCTGGCCCGGCCGGGGCGCTGGTTTGCCGGCCTGACGTTCCCGTTCTGCGGGTTCCTGATCGGCTGGCTCCTGTACCCCGTGACCAACGTCGCCATCTGGCTACCCTGGCTGCTGCTGACGACGGACCGGCTCCTGGATCGGATCACGCCACGACGCGTGGCCGCGCTGGCGCTGGTGACCGCCGCGTCGGCCCTCGGCGGCCATGTGCAGACGAACGCCCACGCCGGGCTCGCGGCCGCGCTCTGGGCCGCCTGGCGGTTGATCCCGCTGGCGGTCGCCGGCCGACCGTGGGCCCGGTCGGCGGTCGCCTGGACGGTCGCCACGCTGCTCGGAATCGGCGTCGCGGCGGTGGAACTGGTGCCGCTTGGCTTCTACCTGTCGCAGAGCGCGGTCTGGGAGGAGCGGCAGCAGGAGCACGGTGGCCCGGCCGCGCCGGCCCGGCCGAGGCTGCTCGACGCCCTCACCACGACCGCCCCGTACCTCTATGGCAGCCAGCGCCGGGGGCACCCGAACCTGGCGCGCGGGCTGGGCGTGAACAACCTCAACGAGTCGGCCGGTGGCTTCGTCGGCCTGGCAACCCTGATCGTGCTCGTCCCGATCGGATGCCGACAGCCCGGGCGCCGGCGTCGGGGGATCGTGTCCTTTCTCATGGCACTTGGCCTGCTCGGCGCCCTGGCGGCCTTCGACATCCCGCCGGTGCGGGCACTGCTGCGGTTCGTCCCGGTCCTGAACGTGATGGACCACCGCAGGCTCGTGCTCTGGGTCGCATTCGCCTCCGCAATGCTCGCCGGCCGCGGGCTGGACCGGCTCCGCGACGCTCTGGCCCGGGTCCGCCTGGTCCCGATGCTCCTCGGCGGATCGCTGGGCCTGGGGCTGCTGGCTGCTGCACTCGCGCTCAGCCTGGTGCCCGAGGCGCGATTGAAGGCTCGGATCGCGGCGGCCTATGCCGGGCAGGTCGAGCGGGGAGAACTGCCGCCGGAGACTGCCACGGCCCTGATCGATCGGCAGCTGCGCAACCTGCGACAATTCACGCCGCCCTACCTCGCGTACCTCGGGGCGCAAGGGCTGTTCCTGGCCGCGCTTCTGCTGGCCGCGCGACACGGTCGAATCGGACCGGCAGGACTGAGGGCGACACTGGCGACGCTGGTGGGCCTGGACCTGGCGCTCTACGCCGTCGGACTCAACCCGGAGATTGCGCCGGCAGAGGATCGCCCCCGGAGCCGACTGATTGCGGAGCTGGAGTCACGCGTCCCTTTCCCCGATCGAATCGTCGGCATCGGCAGCGTGCTGCCGCCGAACACGCTCCTGCGTTACCGGCTCGGCGATGTCCGCAACTATGACTCGGTTGAGCTGCGCGCCAACCTCGACTGGTTCGAGCCCATCTTCGAGCCCGAGGATCGCGAGGGCGCAAGATCGAGCCGACGCACCGTCTCCTGGACCAGCGCCGCCCGTGGTCTCGACCGACTCCAGGCCGCGCGCGTGACCGTCCTGGTGGGAGAGACCGCGCCTCCCGAGGGGATGTTCGATCGGGTCGAACGCGTGGGATCACTCTGGCTGGTCGACGTGTCGACCACCGACGAACCCACGCGCTGGCGGCAGGCACGCAGCGGCGAAATCCGCATTGACGGCGGGCGCGGTTCGGAGGATCGTAGAGTCCTCGTCCCCGTCAGTCCTGCGAACGGATGGATCGCCCGGGCCGCCGGCCGACCACTCGCGTTCGAGGCCTCTGAACCCGCGTTCCTGACGGTGCGACTCCCGTCCGACGTGACCTCTGTTGAACTGCGATATCAGCCCTCCGAGGCGGAGGCGAGCTTGCTCGTCTCGGCCGCGGCCGCTGTGTTGGCACTCGGGATGCTGTTGACTCCAGAACCCTCGAAATTCGCCGGGAAACCGGCCTTCGAGGGCTTGGAGCCTCGCGAGCGACCCGGGTAGAATTGGGCCCAGACGACACCCGGTTTTGCACCGGTTTTCCACTGAAGGATGCGACGCTGATGGTCCACTTCACGTGTGATCTGTGCGGGAAGGATCTGAGCGTGTCCGGCGACCCACGCTTCGTCGTGAAGATCGCCGCCTACGCGGGCTTCGACCCGACGCAGATCACGGAAGCTGACCTCGACGAGGACCACATGGAGGCGGTCTCCGAGCTCCTCAATCGCGAGGATGTCTCGTGCGACGGCGGGGAGAACGAGCTCTTCCGGGGCTTCCGGTTCGACCTCTGCCCGACCTGCCACAGTCGGTTCATCAAGGACCCGCTGAACCGCGACCTGCTGCGGTCGCTGAACTTCAGCGAGAACTGAGCGAGCGGCGTCCGACGCCACGCCGGATCCGCCTCACACCGATCGCATGCGCCTCCGACACCCGGGGACGGATGCGATCGTTTCGCGCGCGAATTGCCCGCCGGACGTTCCCGATGGCCCGGCTCAGCGGGCCAGCAGGAACAGCACGTTGGTCAGCGCCGAGGCGGCCAGCAGGATCGAGAGGATCGCGATGACGCTGGTCTTGGCGTTCACGATCGCGGCCATCTCCTGCTTCTCCTGCTCGCTGAAGGGCGACCCCATCGGCTGGCCGTCGGCCTCGGTCGATTCGCCCTCGGCCAGGTCGGCCAGCGCGTCCGACTTCTGCTCGGCGATCATCGGGCGCTCGCCCGCGATCAGGCACTTGAGGTCGAGGATCAGGTCGTCGGGGTTGCGATAGCGGTTGTCGCGGTTCTTGGCCATCATCGTCTCGACGACGACGCCCAGGCCGCTGGAGAGCTTGGTGTTCAGGTGGTCGGGCGGGGTGAGCAGGCACGCCTTGTCGGCGTGCTTCTTCATCACGTCGGCGGGGGTGTCGCCCGTGAACGCCACCTGGCCGGTGACCATGTGGTAGAGCGTGGCGCCCAGGCTGTAGATGTCGGCGCGGATGTCGACGTCGACCTGGCCGCGGACCTGCTCGGGGCTGATGTAGTACGGGGTGCCGATGGCCATGCCGGCCTCGGCCATCGCCCACTTCTCGTCGGCGGTCGGCCGCGCCAGGCCGAGGTCGGCAAGCTTGACGTTGCGGTCCTTGGTCAGGATCACGTTCTCGGGCTTGATGTCGCGGTGGATCAGACCGCGCTGGTGCGCGTGCTTGAGCGCCTCGGCGACCTTCAGGACGATCTCCAGCGCCACCTTCTCGTCGAAGACGTTACCTCGCTCGAGGATGTCCTTGATCGTCTCGCCCTCGATGAACTCCATCACGAAGTAGTGATGGCCGTTGACCTGGCCGGCGTCGATGGCATTGACGATGTTGTTGTGGGAGAGCTTGGCGGCGATCTTCGCCTCGCGCTCGAACCGCTTGATGAACTCCTTGTTCGAGGCGAGCGCATCGAGCAGCACCTTGATCGCGACCACGCGGTCGACGCTGGTCTGGCGGGCCTTGTAGACCACGCCCATCGAGCCCTTGCCGAGCCGTTCCAGGATCTGGTAGCCGGGAATCTCGAGCTTCGTCGAGGTCTCGCCCATCTCGCGGAGCAGTCGCTGGGCCTGACCCTTGGTGATGACGCTCGAACCGACCAGGATCTCGACGAAGGCCTTGTCCGGATGCTTGGTGCGCAGCGACCGGCACGCCTTGATCTCCGGCTCGGTCGCGAACCCCCGGCGCAAGATCGAGCGTTCGAGGTCGACCTCCTGGATCGTCGAGAGGCTCTTGGGGTCCTTGCTCGGCGGCCGTTGCGAGGCGCCGGGGCGGGCCGAGGCGTCCGCGCTCGCCGGCCGCTGCGAGGCGCCGGGACGGGCCGAGGCCTCCGCGTTCGCCGGCCGCTGCGAGGCGGCAGGGCGGGCCGAGGCATCGGCGCGCGGGGCCGGCGGGGCCGGTGCGGGCTGTCCCTCGGGCGGGGGGGTCGGCTGGGGGTCGAGCGAGGCGCTCATGAAGCTGTCTCGGTCCGAGGACGTGAGCCCGTGGGTCGGGACTCGTTCCGACGTCTGGGCCTCCGCCGACCGGCTCGGGCACGGACGCCGCCGGGCAACCACGGAGGCGGGACGATCCGTCGATCTGATCTAAGTATCGGGCGCCCGAGGCTCTTGTCAACGACCCGAGCGGGTCGCCGCTGGCCCGGTCGCCCGCATCTTCCGATCTCCTGGGACATGAACGATCGTCCCGGTTCGTGAATCGGGGCCTCCCGCGCTCCCCACCGACCCGGATTGGGAGCCCCCGAGCGACGCGGTCCGCCTGGGGAAACGTCCCCGGCCCGTCACTGTGACAGCCAGCCGACGGATCGGCGTCCGGGCCCGGGAGCTGAATCCCGATCGGGATCGGGATCGGGATCAGGCGGTCTGGAGCGCGGCCCTGACGGCGGCGCCGACCTCGGCGAGCCTCGCGGTGCCGCCCAGGTCGGCCGTCTTGGGGCCGGGCTGGGCCAGGACCGCCTCGACGCCCCGCCGGATCGACTCGGCGCTGGCCCGATGGCCCAGGTGGTCGAGCATCATCGCCACGGACAGGATGGCCGCCGTCGGGTTGGCGATCCCACGGCCGGCGATGTCGGGGGCCGAGCCGTGCACGGGCTCGAACATGCTGGGCGTGGTGCCCTCGGGGTTCAGGTTGCCCGACGAGGCGACCCCCATCCCCCCCTGCAACACCGCACCCAGGTCCGTGATGATGTCGCCGAACATGTTCGTGGTCACGATCACGTCGTAGCGCGCGGGCGCGACGACCATGCGCATACAGCAGGCGTCGACGTGGTTGTAGTCGGTGCCGATCTCCGGGTACTTCGCGGCCATCTCGACGAAGGCGCGCATCCAGAGGTCGTGCGCGAAGGTCAGCACGTTCGTCTTGGCCACCAGCGTGACCAGGCCCCGGCGGCCGGCGTCGCGGTCGGCCTGGCTCAGACCGGCGAAGGCGCGACCCTTGGCCCGGGTGCGGGCCAGCTCGAAGGCGTACTTCAGGCAGCGGTCCACGCCGGCTCGGGTGTTGATGGAGGTCTGGATCGCGACCTCCTCGGGGGTGCCCTTGCGGGTCACGCCGCCGGCGCCGACGTACAGGTCCTCGTTGTTCTCGCGGACCACGACCATGTCGATCTCGGCCGGGCCCTTGCCCCGGATCGGAGTGTCGACGCCGGGGTACAGCTTCACGGGCCGGAGGTTGATGTACTGGCCGAAGTCGAAGCGAATCTTGAGGAGCAACCCGCGCTCCAGGACCCCGGGAGGCACCCGGGGATCGCCGACGGCGCCCAGGAGCACCGCATCGCAGGTGCGCAGCCGCGCCAGGTCGGCCTCGGTGAGCACCTCGCCGGTGCGGAGATAGCGCTCGGCGCCCAGGTCGAAGTCGACGTACTGGAAGTCGAGTCCATCCCGCCGGGCGACCAGCTCGAGCACCGCCCTCGCCTCGCCAATCACCTCGGGTCCGACCCCGTCGCCGGGGATGATGCCGATCGTAGCCAACGCTGCAAACCTCCCGAGAAGACCTGACGCGCGACGCGGGGCGAATTCGAACCGTCGATCGACCCCGGACTCGTCGAACTTTGCACGGATGCCGGTACCGGCCGGCGCTCACCCGGGCCCGCCCTGGCGATTGCCAACCCGGTGGCCCAGGTCAGCGGACGGATTCATCCTCGAACCCTTCCTCCGACCCCTTGATCTGCTCTGGATGCAACTTGCGGTGCCGGGCGACCGCAACCAGCTGGTCGCGGATCTCGCTGCAGCTCGTCGGCCGGCGGTCGGGGTTCGGGTCCAGGCACCGCATGATGGTCTCGTTGAGCGTCCCGGGCAAGTCGGGCCGCAGCGAGATCGCCGAGGCCCGGCGCCTGGCGGTGACCAGCTCATCGAGCTCGGGGATGCCCAGGTTGGCGTACTCGCCGGTGAACATCCGGTACATGGTCGCGCCCAGGTTGTACAGGTCGGTGCGGTCGTCCACGATCCGCTCGGTCGCCTGCTCGGGGGCCATGTACTGGGGCGTGCCCTGCACCCGGTTCTTGGGCTGACCCTTCACCCAGGCGGTGCCGAAGTCGATGACCTTGACCTGCCCGGTGCGCGAGATCATCAGGTTGCTCGGCTTGAGGTCGCCGTGGTAGATGCCCCGTCGGTGCATGTGCGCCAGCCCGGCCGTGACCTGGATGAAGATCAGGACCAGCTGATCGATCTCGCGGCCGGCGATCTCGTCGAGCGTACGGCCGTCGACGTACTCCATCAGGAGCTCGACGCCCTCGATCTTGAACCAGCGCCGCTTGACACGGACGTCGTAGATCTTCAGCAGGTTGGCGTGGCTGAGATTCCGGGTGACCTCGAACTCGTGGATCGCCTGGTTGATGTAGATCTCGTCGTCGGCGTCCTGGCGGCGGATGACCTTGAGCGCGTACGGGGTGCCGAGCTCGGTATCGGCGACGAGGAGGATGGAGCTCCCGGCGCCGGCGCCCAGGGCTCGCACCACCTTGTAATTCAGGGCGGCGAGTCGCGCGCCTGCGGGAGTCTGCGTCATCCGAATCCAGTGCTCGCGGGGACAGGACGCTGGGGTTCATGGCGAGCCCACGCGGTGGCAGGCTTCAGTGTCGGCCCTGATCCGGCGGCGAACCGCGCGGAGTCGACTGGAGGCCACTCAGCCGGCCCCTGGTGCGACCCGTTGCTGTTCGATCCTAAGGGGAGAGCCGTCGCGGTTGCAATCGGCCGGCGGGCCGGGACCCGTTCCCAGGGCCGAGGATCCCGGTGCACAACGCCCACGCCGGCCGGATGTGACACCGGCTACTCCCGGGCCGCCAGTTCGCGTTGACGGCACCCGGGCAAGCCGTTACGAACTCGCCAGGGCCGCCGGGCTGGCGGGCCGCGCGACCGGTAGTCACGTTCGAGCTTGCACCCCCGAGGGACACCGTCGATGAGCGTCCCGCATGCGAAGGCCTCCGGCACCACCGGCGGTCGTCCGGAGTTCTACCTCGACGCCAACCCGTTCGGCGACCGGTATTTGACCGGAATCGGGCGCTACTGCGTCCGGATCGCGATGGCCCTCGCCCGCCACGGCCGGGTCCGGTTCTTCGCCCAGCGATCCGAGGTGATTCCTCCGGCTGACCTGAGCTGGGACCACGACCAGGACCTGGGTGAGTGGGCGGCGCGGGTCTGGTCGGGCCGACGAGTGCCCCTGGGCGTGCCCGGGCCCCGAGCGGCAGCCATCTACGGCTGTCTGAGGCCCGAGGAACGCCTGTTCCCGGTCGAGCTGAGCATTCTTCACGACTTCACCCCGCAGGTGGTCCCGGCGACGCACTCGGAGTCGACCCGGCAGATGTTCCAGGGCTTCTATGCCCGCACCCTGCTGGCGTCGGACGCCGCCCTGGCCGTCTCGCACTCGACGAAGGCCGACGGCACCTGGCTGACCGGCCTGCCAGCGGATCGGGTGACCGTCTGCCACTCGGGCCCGAGCCTCTGCGTCGACCGGCACCTGGACACGGCCCCGGTGGTCCGCCGCCCCGAGGTGGGCCTGGTCGTCTCGACCGTTGAGCCCCGGAAGAATGCCCCCTTCGTCCTGGACTGGTTCCGGGACTCGGCCGCCCTGCCCCCCGATGCGGAACTCTGGTGGGTGGGAAGACTGGGCTGGCTCACCCCCCGGAAGCTGATCCAGCGGGCCAGCGCCTCGGGCGACCGGAAGGTCCGGTTCCTGGGCGTCCTCTCCGATGCCGAGCTCTGCCGGGCGTACCGGACAGCGGGCTGGTCGCTCTACCCGTCGTTCTACGAGGGATTCGGCTTCCCGGTGCTCGACGCCCTCCGCCACGGCACGCCCGTGCTGACCAGTTACAACAGCTCGCTCCGGGAATTCGAACTGCCGGGCATCCAGTTCTTCGATCCTTGTGACGCGGGAACCCTCGATGCCGCCTGGCAACGGCAGGCGGGCGGGTCGGGGCTCGCGGCGGTGCCGCCGCTGGCGACCATCGACCGCGCCTACGACTGGGACCGGGTGGCTCGCACGCTGCTGGAACTGGCCCGTCAAGGCGGTCGGACGGTGCAATCGCCGGTTCCGTGTGAGGTTGCGATCTGACCGGTCCGCGGCCTGTGCCGCCGGCTCGCGAGTTCCGCTTGATGAAGGTCGGGCGGAGGAGTAAGGTGTCGCCCTGCCTGCGGGAGCCAGTGGCCAGACGGCCGGCTCCGGGGCCGCCGGGAATCGAGCGATCGGTTCCCGGGTCCGCTGTCGGCTCGTTCCGACGTCCCACGATTTCACACCGAAGAGCTGTTCCAAGCGACGTCTTGCCGATTGCGCGGGCGGGTGGTGATCCACCCACGACCCCGCCACCGTCTTCCAGAAGCCGCCGACCCAGGGACCGGGGACGTCGCCATGATGGCAGGCGCGCCGGAAATCCCTCCCTGGGCCGCGGTCCGGCCCCGAGCCCTAGGAGGTGCGCCCGATGACCGTCCGCTGGAGACCCATGATCGTCCTTTCGGCCCTGTTCGTGCTGCTTGCAGCCGCCGGGGTCTTCACGATCATCACGGCCATGCTGCCCGGCCGGACCGACCAGATCCTGAGCCAGGCGCGTGAGGAGACCAAGGCCCAGCGCTACGACCGGGCGAAGGTCCAGTACGGGCGTGCCCTGCAGCAGGACCCCAAGAACGCGGCCATCCATCAGGAGCTGGCCGCGATGCTCGAGGACTGGTCGAAGCAGTCCGACGCCCAGCGGACCAAGCTGCGGCCCGAGCGGATGGCGGCCCTCCAGAGCGCGGCCAAGTATGACGCCAAGCGGCCCGGCCCGCGCCGGATCCTGCTCGAGGACGCCCTCCGCCGCGAGGAGCTGGGCGAGGCCGCTCGCTGGGCCGGCGAGCTGCTGCCGCTCGAGCCCGAGAACCCCGATGCGCTCTATGTCTCGGCCCTGGAGGCGCTCGACCGCCAGCCGCCGAACCTGGGCGAGGCCCAGCAGTTCCTCACCCGGCTCCGCACCACCCAGGCCGATCCGTCTCGCGGCCGCTGGGTCGAGGCCCAGATCGCCCGCGCCAGCGACGACGCGACGACCCTCGCCGCCGCCCTCACGGCCGAGCGGTCGCACACCCCGGCGACCGACCCCAGCGACCTGCTCGCCCACGCCCGGCTGCTGCTGATGGACCTCCAGAGCACCACCGACCCGGCCGAGCTCACCGCCCGCCTGGGGAGCTTCGAGCGGGCCCTGACCGCGATCCCGATTGACGCCGCCGCCCCGGGCCGCGTCCGGGCCGTGAGCAGCTTCATCGGCCAGGCCCAGCTGCACCTCGCCGGCACCGCCAGCCGGCAGCCCGGCGCGGCCACCGCCGTCGGGAAGCTGGAGGAGTCGTTCGGCACGGTGGCCGACGGCTTCTACAAGCAGGCCCTCGAGACCACCGGTGAGGTGGATCTGCGGACCCACCTGGCCTACGCCGAATACCTGCTCTCTCGGGATCGCCGCGATGAGGCGATGGCCGTGACCTCGGCCGCGCTCAAGAGGCCGATGGCGACCATCCCGGCCTGGATCCCCACGGCGATGGAGCTGCGCGAGATCGCCATCAAGACGGCCCTCTCCGACCCGTCGGACCCGCAGCGGTTCGAGCGTGCCAGCCCGTACATTCACGAGCTGCTGACCAGCACCAACGCCCGCTACCAGGCGCTCGGCAACCTGTTCCAGGGTCTCGTGGAGCTCGAGCGCTCGGGCCTGGCCACCACCGAGCCGACCGAGGGCGGCCTCCGCAAGGCCGAGGGTGAGGCGGCACGGCTGGCCAACTCGGCCGTCACGCACCTGGAGCAGGCCGCCGCGGGCCTGCCCGACGTCGCGACCGCCCAGGCCCTCTGCGGCGTCGCGCTGATCCTCACCAGGGATCCGGCCCTGGGTCGCATCTACCTGCAGAAGGCCCAGCGGCTGGGTGGCGAGAAGCTCGACCCCCGCTACCAGGTCTGGGTCGCGTGGTCGGTCCTCCAGGCGGGCTATCCTGAAGAGGCTGCACCGATCGTCGAGCGGCTCTTCGCCCGCAGCCGCGAGGGCCAGCTCGCCCGCGAGCTGGTGCCGACCTTGCTGCTGCTCCAGGCCGAGATCCATCAGAGCCGCCGCACGCCCGAGAGCCTCAAGCTGGCCCGGCAGTCGTACGAGCAGGCCATCGCCGCCGGCCTCAAGCCCTCGGCCAGCATGCAGATTCGCCTGGCCAAGATCGACGGCCAGGTCAACGCTGCCGGCATCGACATCGGGCAGCTCGAAGCGCTGACCCAGCAGCCCGGCGCCGGCCCGGCGGCCGAGCAGCTCGTCATCACCACGCTGAACCAGCGCGGCGATCTGGCCGGGGCCCGCAAGCGGCTGGCTGCGGCACGGGCCCGGTTCCCGGAGGACGCGGACCTGGTCGCCCTCGACGCCGCCATGAAGCTCGACGCCAAGCAGGCTCGCGAGGCCGAGGCCACCGTCGCCGAGTTCCTGTCGGCGCACCCGAAAGAGACTGACCTGATCCTGCTCCGCGCCAAGATCCTCGCCGGCCCCCTGGCCCAGCCCGAGCAGGCCCGGCAGCTCCTGGTGCCCCTGGGTCAAGACGCCGAGAACTCGGTGCCGCTGGTGCAGCTGGCCCTGATCGACCTGGAGCGCAAGGATTACGAGGCGGTCGGTCAGACGATCGCGACCATCCGCCGCCGCTGGAGCGAGTCGTCGGCGGCCGACCTGCTCGAGGCCCAGCTCGCATTCTCGCAGCGCGACCTGAAGGCGGCCTCGACGCACCTCGATGCGGCGATCGCCAAGGACCCGAACAACAAGGTCGCCCTGTACTGGAAGGCCCAGCTCGATCAGCTCTCCGGCTCCGACACGCAGGCCCGCGAGGTCTTCGAGTCGATCGTGAAGGACCAGACGGTCAAGGAGATCGATCGGGGCCTGCCGCTGGCCGCCGCCGCCCAGTGGTCGCTGGCCACCATGGCGATGGAAAATCGTGACTACGACGCCGCCATCGCCCGGTTCGAGGCGCTGCTGCGCGACAGCGGGGCCTCCGAGCTCGCCCGCGTGGTGCGCTGGAAGCTCGCCACGGCGCGAGCGGCCAAGGGGGATGTGGCCCGGGCCAAGGCCGAGGTGCTGGCCCTGCTGAACGACCCGAAGACCACGCTCGACGAGCGGACCCAGGCCGCGGACTTCTACCGCGCCGCCGGCGACGAGAAGTCGGCCGAGGCCCAGCTGGACCTGGTCCTGAAGGCTGAGCCGACCAACCCGGCGGCCGTGGCCTACCGGGCGCTGCTGTGGGCCTCGCAGGGCAAGGCCACGCAGGCCGCGGCCTCGATCCGCGCAGTCATCGATGGCGGGACCAAGCCGAACAGCCTGTTCCTGGTCCTGGCGGTGATCGAGAACCAGAACGGTCCCGACGGCCGGACCCGGGCGCTCGCCGCCCTCCAGGCCGGGCTCGAGGCCGAACCGGATTCGGCCGAGCTGCTGCGGGCCCGCTACGAGCTGCTGGTGCAGGCCAAGGACCCGCGCAGCGTCACCGAGCTGGAGGCCCTGGCGAAGGCCACGCCGGGCGGGGCCGCCCAGCGGCTGCTCGTCGAGGCCTATCGGGCCGATGGGCAGTACGACAAGGCCGCCGCCACGGTCCAGGCCCTGGTCGAGCTCGAACCCGCCGGCTCGTCGGGACGGACCCGGCTGGCCGCCCAGCGGATCGAGATCCTCCTGGCTCAGGCCGCGGCGCTCTCGAAGACCCGGCCCACCGACGCCGCGGCGGTCCACCGCCAGGCGGCCACGCTGGTCGAGGAGGCGCGTCAGGCCTACCCGCAGGATTTGCGGTTCCCCCAGTTCGCCTTCGACCTGGCGATCCGCGACGGCGACACCACCCGAGCCAGCCGGGTCGCCCAGGAGCTGAGCGACCTCGACCCCAAGGCCGAGATCGGTCCGCTGCTGCTGGCCCGCATGGCGGCCTCGGCCGGGCGCGCCGACGAGGCGACCAGCAAGTATGCCGAGGCCCTGAAGCGCAACCCGTCGCGGGCCGACATCCGCGTCGAGTACGGCCAGGCCCTGCTCCTGACCGGCCAGGCTGATGAGGCGCTGGCCCAGGCGAAGCTCGCCCGCGAGTCCGACCGCGAGGGGGCCGCCGCCCTGCTGCTCCAGGCCCAGGCGCTGGCCGCCCGCGAGGGCGATGGCCCGGCCGCCGAGACGGGCCGCCGCGAGGCGATCGACCTGCTCCAGAAGGCGCTGGCCCAGGAGCCGAAGTTCCGCGAGGGCTCGCTGCTGCTCTCGGAGATCTACCGGGGTAACGGCGACCGCAAGCTGGCCGCCGACGTGCTGGAGGCCTCACTCAAGGCGGTCCCTGAGGACGATGCGGCTCTGGCAGCGCTGATCCAGCGGCTCGTCGAGCCGGCCACCGCCACGGGCAAGGCCAGCGCCGCGGCGCCCGACCTCGCCCGTGCCGGCCGCCTGGCCGACCGGTTCGGCGGCCGTGCCGACGGCGGCCGCTCGTGCCTGGCGATCGCCATCGGCTACCACAAGGGGGGGCAGACTGACCTGGCCCTGCCCTGGGCCGAGAAGGCCGCCGGTCAGTCCCCCTCGCCGGTGGTGCATCTGACGTTCGGCGATATCCTGCTGGCGGAGGGGGAGTCGGGCCAGGTGGACCGTAGCCGCCGGGTGGAGCTGCTGGAGCGGGCCGTCGGCGAGTATGACGTGGTGCTGAAGGCCCAGCCGACGCTGGTCGAGGCCGTCAACAACAAGGCCTGGATCCTGCACGCCTACCTCGACCGCAACGGCGAGGCGCTGACCCTGGCCGAGGGGCTGGCGAAGGCGACCAGCCGGGACGCCCTGCCCGCCGAGTTCCTGGACACCCTCGGGTCGATCCAGGAGGCGGCCGGCAAGCCCGACGACGCCCGCCAGACCTACGCCGACGGCCTCCGCAAGGCGCCGGAGCACCCGGTCCTCAACTACCACATGGGCCGGCTGCTCGCCGCCAGGCCCGAGACGACGGCCGAGGCCCGCCGGTACCTCGAGGTCGCGGCCCGTGCCAAGAAGGACCTGCCCGGCGACCTCGCCGTCCAGGTCGACGAGCTGCTCGAACGCGCCAGCCGCTGAGGCGGTCGGCGGACGGATAGTCGATCTCCCCCCGGGGCGCCCGGTTCGCTGCTCGACAGTGTTCCGGGTGCCCTGTTAGTTTTGTGGGTCTGGAACCCGACCGCGGTGTCGCGACCGACGCCGCCCCACTCCCCCCTGCACCCTGTGTGAGAAAGACCGAACCGATGCGCAAGCTCGCCCTCTCCACCCTGGCCCTGGTCGGCCTGCTCGGCGCCGCCCCGGCCGTGGCCCTTGACGATGCCAAGCCCGTGGTCGTGATCGCGACGAACCTGGGCGACATCACCGTCGAGCTCGAGCCCCAGAAGGCTTCCAAGACCGTCGAGAACTTCCTGGGCTACGTCGACGGCGCGTTCTACGACGGCACGGTCTTCCACCGGGTCATCCCCGGCTTCATGATTCAGGGCGGCGGCATGACCGCCGACATGAAGGAGAAGGGGACCAAGGCGCCGGTCAAGAACGAGTCGAAGAACGGCCTGAGCAACCTCCGCGGCTCGATCGCCATGGCGCGCACGAACAACCCCGACTCGGCCACGGCCCAGTTCTTCATCAACGTCGCCGACAACAAGCAGCTCGACACCTACGGCGGCGGCTACACCGTCTTCGGTCGGGTGCTCGAGGGCATGGACGTCGCCGACAAGATCGTCGCGGTCAAGACGGTCACCCGCGGCCCCCTCGAGGACGTGCCCGCCGAGCCGATCCTGATCAAGTCGATCAAGCGGAAGGCCCAGCCCTGATCGAGGCCGCCCGGCCTGCCCAGCCCGGCCGCTTGACCCATTCTCACTAACGACTTAAGATACCGCGGCGAGTCGCCCGGACCGGCCCCGGCGCCCGTGGCCCGGCGCCCCGGGGTCGGCCTCCCGCCCTCACCCGCGCTCCCGATCGAAAGGAACTGCTCCACATGGCCCACGTGGTCGCCGAGCCTTGCTTCGATTGCAAGTATACGGACTGCGTCGTCGTTTGCCCCGTCGACTGCTTCTACGAAGGGGCGCAGATGCTCTACATCCACCCGGATGAGTGCATCGACTGCGAGGCGTGTGTGCCGGAGTGCCCGGTCGAGGCGATCTTCCACGAGGACAACCTCCCGGACGAGTGGAAGGACTTCACGGCGCTGAACGCCGAAGAGTCTCCCAAGTGCCCGGTCATCAACGAGAAGAAGTCCGCCGTCGAGGGCCCCGCCTGCAACAAGGCGAAGTCCTGACCGACGCCGCCTCCGCCCGCACGTCGCTGAATTTTCGACGAGACCCCGGCCCCGCGGCCGGGGTCTCGTTGTTTTTTGACGGCGTCGCGTGGTCGGGCACCGGGCTCGATCCACTGGGGGCGGGAGATTACACCCCGACCCCGCAGGCCGCAAAGTCGTCCAGGGCGTCCGATTGGGTCAATCCCTCCCGGGGGGTCCCGGATCCGTCGGGAAAAGGCTGAACCCGGAGGGGGTCGGAGGTCGAAGACTGATCTGGTGCGAGAGGCGAGCAGCGAGTACATAGAGGCCCGTCGCGGTGAGTGCCATGTCGGCCGTCGGATCGTCGCGTCGGGCCTGGAAGGCCTGGCAGTACGACACAACGGATTGGACCCGGCAACTCGGCGCGACCGCCAGCCGGCCGGATCGGCGCGTCGGTCTCCCTGCTCGGGAGCGCCGGCGACCTGACCGAGGGCCGGACGGTGCAGGCTCCTCCATGACGGGGGGGCCGAGGGCCGCTGATGCGAGGCCTGCCCAGGGAAGGGTCGGGGGTCCGCCCCGACTGGATGCACATCTCAGTCACCGCTCGCTCCTTCAGCCAGTCTCCCGATCACCAGCACGCGGCCTGACCCCACCCGACCCGGGTGTGTGCCAGTCCTCGCCCCCGGCGAACGGTGCGACCGGCTCCTTGTCTCGGATGGCCCGGGCCCACAGGGCGCCGGCATGGCCCAGGTGGTCGTGCGCGGTCCTGACGGGCCTGTGCGTGGGCGTCGCTGGGTCGTGGTCGGTCCAGCCGACGACTTGCGAAGACACCGGGAAAGGAGTCCGACCGGAATGACCTCGACGCTGCTGCTGGTGGCCCTGCTCGCCACAAGTGGGACCGGCGCGACCGAATCCTCCGGTGCGTCCCCCATCATCCTCGACTTCACCGCCACCTGGTGCGGCCCGTGCCAGGCCATGCAGCCGACGGTCCAGGCCCTCAAGAGCCAGGGCTACCCGGTCAAGCCGATCGATATCGACAAGAACCCCGAACTCGCCGACCGGTACAAGATCACCGGCGTGCCGACGTTCGTCTTCGTCGGGCCCCAGGGCAAGGAGCTCGGCCGCGTCTCCGGCGTTCGCGAGGCCACCGAGCTGGCCGCGCTCTACCGCGCGGCCAGGACCCGGCTCCAGCGCGACCGATCGGCCGATGAGGCCCTGGCCCGCGACGAGGGCCGCGATGCGACCACCCTCCGGGGCCAGCAGCCCGAGGACGTCGATGCCGAGACCGAGGACTCCGCCGACGACACGCGCCACAACCCGTGGGAGACCGTCGTCCGCATCAAGGTCAAGAACCACCTCTCGCGGCCGCGGGCCACGATCGGGTTCGGCTCGGGCACCATCGTGCACAGCACGCCCGACGAGACGATCATCCTGACCTGTGCGCACATCTTCCACATCAAGGAAATTCGCAAGCCGTTTCGCCCTTCCGAGTTCCCCCTCGAGGTGCGGGTCGACCTCTTCGACGGCCGGCTCACCGGCGGCAAGACGCCGAAGCTGAACCCGTCGCAGACCGATATCGTGGCCGAGGTCATCGACTACGACCCGCAGTCGGACGTGGGCCTGATCCGGATCCGCCCGGGTCGCAAGCTGCCGTACTCCAAGGTGGTCGCGCCCGGCTGGGAGCCCCGCGAGTCGATGAAGATGACGACCCTGGGCTGCTCCGAGGGCAACGACGCCACCGCCTGGAGCACCTACGTCACCCGCTCGACGATCTCGCTCGGCACCGAGCACGGCACCTACGAGGGGACCGAGTGCGCCTATCCCCCCCGCCAGGGGCGTTCGGGCGGCGGCCTGTTCACCCTCGACGGCCGTCTGGCCGGCGTCTGCGACTTCAATGACGGTCCCCGTGGCCAGCACGGGCTCTATGCCTCGCCGAAGTCGATTCACCGGCTTCTGAACAAGAACAGCCTCCAGATCTGCTACAGCGACGGCCCGGCCTCGAAGGCCGACGGACGGCAACTGGCCCGGAACGATGCGCCCCGGTCGCGGACCGCCGAGGCCTCTCGGGCCATCCCGATCCCGCCGCCGGAGATCCTGGCCCCGAACCTCCCGCCCGAGCTGCTGGCCGATTCGGGCAGCCGCCAGGTCTCGCGACGGCCGAACCGCCCGGCCGCGACCGACGAGGACGGCCGGCTCGACCGCGACGATCTCTGGCGCACCTCGCCGCTGGTCGTCGAGGCCTCGGACCGCGACGAGCGGTTCCGCCAGATCAGCCAGGGCGTGCGGATCCAGGGCGCCGTGGGCCTCGACGAGCCGCTGACCGCCGGCCTCGAGGTCGACTCGGCCGCAGTCGACGACCTGTTCGCGGGTGCCGATACCGCTGTCCCCGTGATCCGCGACCGGGCGCCGGCCCCCGACCGCCGCCCGCCCGGCGACGCCTGGAAGCCCGTCGGCTCCGAGTTCGGCACGGCCGCCCCGAAGCGCGGATCGCGCTGAGTCCGGCTCAGACGCCCGGGCCCCGGCCCGGGCCTTGCCCCGCCAGCCCTCGTGGATCGAGGATCGGGACGATCAGGATGGAACCGAGCCCGCCACAGCCTGCCCCCCGCCCCGCCCGGATCCCCTGCGCCCTGCTGGGGATGCTGGCGCTGATCGCGGCCATCGAACACACGCTGAGTCGTCTGGACCAGCCCTGGCTCACGACCAACGCGGCCATGAGCTGGCGCTACGGCGGCCGCAAGGCGCGGTCGGCCGAGGCCCGCTCGGACGTGCTCTGCTTCGGCGACAGCCAGGTGCAGTTCGCGTTGCTGCCGAAGCTCATCGAGCGGCAGAGCGGCCTGAAGGCGTTCAACCTGGCCCTGCACGCCGCCCCCCCACCGGCCAGCTACTTCCTGCTCCGCCGGGCCCTGGCCGCCGGAGCGCGGCCGCGGGCGGTCGTGGTCGATTTCCAGGCCCACGTGCTCGGCATGAAGCCCGACGGCCAGGCGCGGCTCTGGTCCGAGTGGCTCGAGCCCGGCGAGATGCTGGACCTGGCACGCACGGACCGCGACCCCTCCCTCTTCGCCGACCTGCTCTGCGGCGCCTGGCTGGCGTCGTACCGTGACCGCCACGAGATCCGATCCCACCTGATGACCCGGCTCTCGGGCGGCGACCCGTCGCAGTTCGCCGACACCTGGCTGGCCCCGCTCTGGCGGAACTGGCGGGTCAACCGGGGGGCGAACATCTTCGCCACCAACCCCGGCCACGACGCCAAAGTGCCGCCCGGCCACTGGCTGGCGCCCCAGCAGTGGGCCCGGGATCGCGTGCCGCTGCTGTACATGCGGCGGTTTCTCGACCTGGCCCGGGCCGAGGACATCCCCGTCTTCTGGATCCTGCCGCCGGTGCATCCCGCGATCCGGGCCGAGCGCGATTCGAGGGGCCTGGAAGCCTCTTACACCGGGTTCGTCGCGGCGGTCCTGGAGCAGTACCCGGAGGTCGTCGTGCTCGATGCCCGCGACCGGGGTTATGACGCCTCGGTCTTCTCCGACCTGGCGCACCTGGATCGGGAGGGGGCCTCGGTGCTGAGCGCCGACGTCGGCACGGCCCTGGCCCGCTGCCTGGCCGGCCCGGCCTCGGACGCTCGCCGCTGGATCCCCCTGCCCGCCTACACCCCCCGCCCCCGCGACCCCGAGGTCGAAGATCTCGACCAGTCCCGCGTCGCGATCCGGATGGCCCGCTGATCGGGTCGTCGGTGCGATCGCCGGCGATCGATCCAAATATCCCGAGATGCGCCGCGAATCTCCTGTCGCGAGCGTCGGGGTCGAACCACGATGCGGCCCGCCGTGTCGGAGTGGCGAAACCCACGTCGGGGCGAATAGCGATCGCCCGCCGCACGTCCAACCTGGGACGGCCGTGACGTGACGGCTCGCGAGATCAGGCTCGCGTGAAGGAAGGTGCTGAGGAGGATTCGTGGTGTCACACGCTCAGACCAGGGACTCGGCGGCCCAGCTTGCCGATCAGATTCGACGCCTGGCCCGGATGGCCCACCAGTTCAAGGCCGAGCCTTCGGTTGACCCCGTCCGGGGCGAGCGGCTGATCGGAGAGATCGACGGGCTGCTGGAGCGGCTCCAGGGCCGCCGACAGCAGCCCCTGCGGCGCTGGGCGCTGGCCCTGCGCCGCGAGGTGCTGCTCGGACTCGAACCGGTCGCTCAGGGCTGACCCTTCGCCGGCGTGCTGCCGGCAGGGGTCAGCTTCGAGTCGTGCCGGATCGTCCAACCCCCGGGCCCGCCCTCGGCCGGCCCCTCCGCGCCGCCCAGCGTCGCCTCGTATCCCTCGGGCGTGAGCCGGATCTGCACCGATCCCGGCTTCGGCGCCCCCGGCGGAATCGCCGGCGGGGCCCCGAGCTCGAGCTGATCGACCCGCTCGGCGAACCGGCCGTTGCGGTCGCGGTACGTGCGCTGGGCCAAGTACAGCGCCATCAGGTAGTCACGCGCCGGCTCGTCGGGGTCCGGCTTGTAGGCCGCCGCAACGGGCCGCTCGCCACTGAACAGCAGGTAGCCCCAGCGCTCGGGCCGGTGCATGTCGATGGCCCCCTGGGGCGACCAGACCCAGTTGTCCTCGGGCTTGCCGGGCACCTTGCGGTAGGCGCCGGCCTCGACCGAATGTTCCCACTCGACCCTGGAGAAATTCAGCCGCCAGCGGTCGCCGTCGCGCGGCGGGGCCGGCCGGCTGGCGGTCTTCACCATGGCGCCCCAGGGGATGGCGATCTCGATGGTCCAGCCGCGATCGACGTCCGACGGGTCGTTGAGCGTGCCATCGACGTGCACGGCCGACTTGAGCCCCGGCACCTCCCACTCGTCTCGGGCCGGGCCGCCGTCGCGGTACGGCTTGCCGAGCAGCAGGTCCCACTCGGTGTTGAGCACATTGAACTCCAGCTCCATGTACTCGTGGTTGTCGCCGTCGGCGTCGAGGAACACCTCGAAGTCGTTGTCCTGGAA
The DNA here is from genome assembly GCA_964624465.1 of uncultured Isosphaeraceae bacterium. Classification (GTDB taxonomy): domain Bacteria; phylum Planctomycetota; class Planctomycetia; order Isosphaerales; family Isosphaeraceae; genus CAZUZD01. The sequence continues at coordinate 12,220 of CAZUZD010000009.1, read as the reverse complement.
GATCACTGCGTCGTGGCGAGTGATCGAGCCCCAGACGTGTGGCTCGGACAGCTCGGCGGCGATGTACAGGTACTGGTCGTCCCAGGCGAGCTTGGCCCGGGTGCGGAACCGCGGCTTCGGCTTCGCATCGCCCTGGATGTCGACGAAGTCGTCGGTCCAGGGGGCGCTGGCCCACCCCGCGTCGTCGATCCGGCCGTCAATCCGAATCGGTTCGGAGACCCGGCCGCACACATAGCCCTTCGGACTCTCGGGCGCCAGGCCCAGCACGAGACCGATCAACCCCGTGACAATCATCCGCTGCCCCCTCGCCTGAAGTCATCCGCCGCGTGACAGTTGCGCCCCGCGCCCCGATTCTGCCCCCCGGTGTCACCGCCGGCAACTCCCCTCTGGCGGATTCGTATCCAGTGACACATTCCGCCCAGACTACCGAGTTTACCAGCAGGTGATTTACAAACGTTCGACGTCCCCGGTAGTCTGGAAGCGGCGGGCACGGTGTGCCCGACGCGACGTCGACGACGGCAGGTCACCGGGAGTATTCCATGTCGATGAGACTGGGTCGCAAGGGTTTGTTTGCGTTGCTCACGGCCGCGCCGTGGGCGACGGGTCCGGTGCTCGGGCAGGATGAGCCGCCCAAGCCGCCGGAGAAGCAGGAGACGAAGGCCGAGGAGCCGAAGCCGGCCGGTCCGCCGGCGAGCGCCCGCTCGCGGCCGACGGACAAGACCAAGCCGTACGACAAGGTCGTGACGCCCGAGGCGAAGACCTCGGCGGGCCTGTTCCAGGTCCACCGCGTCGACGACAAGATCCTCTACGAGATCCCGACCTCCGAGCTCGGCAAGGAGATGCTCTGGGTCACCCAGATCGAGCAGACGCAGACCGGATACGGCCAGGCCGGCGCTCCGGTCGGCGACCGGGTGGTGCGGTGGGAAGTGCGGGGCGACGACGTGCTCCTGCGCGACGTGCAGTACCAGATCCGCGCCGACGTCGAGGACCCGATCCGCAACGCCGTCAAGGCGTCGTCGGTCGAGGCGATCATCGCCGTCTTCCCGATCCAGGCGTACGGCAAGGACAAGCGGCCGGTCATCGACGTGACCAGCCTCTTCACCAGCGACCTGCCCGAGTTCAGTGCCAAGGGCCCGCTGCGGGCCAGCGGCATTGACTCGCGCCGCACGTTCATCGAGAAGGCCAAGGCCTTCCCGACGAACATCGAGACCAAGATCCTGGCCACCTACCGCCCCCGGGGCGGCGGCGCCCCGGGCGGCAACCCGTTCGGTGGCGGCGGCGAAGCCGAGGGTAGCGGCGTGACGGCCGTGATCCACCACAGCATGATCAAGCTCCCCGAGGAGCCGATGAAGCCCCGGCGCAAGGATGACCGCGTCGGCTTCTTCGACGTCAGCTTCCAGGACTACGGCAGCATCAAGCAGGAGGTGGAGGAGGTCTCCTACATCACCCGCTGGCGGCTCGAGAAGAAGGACCCGAAGGCCGAGGTCTCCGAGCCCAAGCAGCCGATCGTCTTCTACATCGGCCGCGAGATCCCGGCCAAGTGGCGCCCCTGGGTCAAGAAGGGCATCGAGGCCTGGCAGCCCGCCTTCGAGAAGGCCGGCTTCAAGAACGCCGTCATCGCCAAGGAGCCCCCGACCGAGCGTGAGGACCCGGACTGGGATCCGGAGGATGCCCGCTACTCCTCCGTCCGCTGGCTGCCCTCGACCATCGAGAACGCCTTCGGCCCCCACGTGCATGACCCCCGCACCGGCGAGATCCTCGAGGCCGACATCCGGGTGTATCACAACATCCTGAAGCTCGCCCGCGACTGGTACTTCGTGCAGGCCTCGCCCAATGACCCCCGGGCGCAGCAGTTGCCCCTGCCCGACGACCTGCTCGGCGAGCTGCTGGCCTACGTGGTCACCCACGAGGTCGGCCACAGCCTCGGCTTCCCGCACAACATGAAGGCCAGCTCCAGCTACACGGTCGACGAGCTCCGCAACGCCGAATTCACCAAGAAGTACGGCGTCGAGGCCTCGATCATGGACTACGGCCGGTTCAACTACGTGGCCCAGCCCGGCGACAACGCCCGGCTGATCCCGATCGTCGGCCCGTACGACGAGTTCGCCGTCGAGTGGGGCTACCGCGAGTTCCCCGACGCCAAGACCTACGACCAGCAGAAGGCCGAGCTCGACAAGATCGTGGCCCGGCAGAAGGACAACCCGAAGCTCCTCTTCGGCGACCCGAACCCGGCCGAGGACCCCTCGCAGCAGACCGAGGACCTGGGCAGCGACCCGATCGCGGCCACCGAGCTGGGCCTCAAGAACCTCGACCGCGTCGCCGGCTTCCTCGTGAAGGCGACGGCCAAGCCGGGCGAGAACTACGACCTGCTCCGCAACATGTACCAGCAGGTGCTCAACCAGCGCAACCGCGAGCTCGGTCACGTCGTCAACGTCGTGGGCGGGTTCGTCCGCAAGAACTTCTGGTTCCCCGAGGCCACCCGGGTCTACAACCCGGTCCCCGGCGAGCAGCAGAAGAAGGCGGTCGCGTTCCTGCTGGCCAACGGCTTCCAGGTGCCCAAGGCGCTGGTCGAGGCCGATATCGTCAACCGGCTCGAGGCCACCGGCACCGCCGATCGGATCCTCAGCAGCCAGCAGGGTCTGCTGCGGAGCCTGCTCAGCGACGGCCGCCTGAAGCGGATGACAGAGCAGTCCAACCGCGAGCCCGAGGGGGCGTACAAGCCGGCCGACCTGATGAAGGACCTGACCGAGGGACTGCTGGCCGAGCTCAAGGCCAGCCCGATCGACGTCAGCCTTTACCGCCGCAACCTGCAGCGGGCCTATGTCAACCAGCTCGCCCGCGCCGTCGAGAGCCCCTCGGCCGACAGCGACCTGCCGGCCCTGGCCCGCGGGACGCTCGAGGCGATCGGCAAGGAGATCAAGGCGATCTTCGATGCCAACAAGGAAGTCAGCCCGGTCGCCCGGCTGCACCTGGAAGACCTCAAGACGCGCGTCGAGCACGCGCTGGACGCCATCCCCTCGGGCTCCGGCGGGGCCAGCGAGCCGATCGTGATCCCCACCCGCCGTGGCGCCGAGATCCCCGGCACCGAGTCGTACTGACGCCCCCTGACTCCCACGATCGCTCCGGGCCAACCTGCCCGGGACGTTCGTGGGGCGCGGACCCGACGACCAGCGCGAACGCCCGGCCGGCTCCTCGGAGCTGGCGGGGCGTTCGGCATTTCTGGACGGATCACGACAGAGTGCCGGGCGGTGAGCTCGGTCAGTCGGCGGCCTCGGTGGTCCGCGAGACGGCCAGGAGGAAGGTCGGGTTCACGGCCATGAACCGCATGCGGTCGAGCTGCTCGTGGCCGCGGGCGATGTTGATATTCCAGACGCGCACCTCGCCGGCGAGCCCCTTGAGCACCTCGTGCGCCAGGGCCAGGCCGTCGATCGTCGCGACGTTGACCGCAAGCTGCCCACCAGGGGTGAGCCGGCGATAGGCCTCGGTGAGCACGGGGGTCACCTGTCGACCGGTGCCGCCGATGAAGACCGCGTCCGGGTCGGGCAGCCCCTCCAGGCATTCGGGCGCCCGGCCCGCGATCGGATACACGTTGGGCACGCCGAACTCCTCGGCGTTGGCCTTCAGGAGCACGAGGTCACCCGGGTCGGGCTCGATCGCATAAACCACGCCCATCGACGCCAGCTGGGCCGCCTCGATCGCCACCGAACCCGAGCCGGCGCCGATGTCCCACACCACGCTCTGCGGGCGGATGTCGAGCTGCGCCAGTGCGATCGAGCGCACCTCGGCCTGCGTGATCAGGCCCCGTTTGGGCTGGCTCTGGGCAAAGGCGTCGTCCGGATTGCCGAACAGGCGATGCCGGTCCGACCGGGCCGACCGATCCGGCCGGTTCGGCTTGCGGACCAGGATGAGGACGTTCAGCGGGTGGAACGTCATCTCGACCAGGTCGCTGAGCTCCGCCTGCGTGACCCGCTCGTCGGGCTGACCGAGGTTCTCGCAGACGTAGGCCCGGAAGTAGTCGATGCCGTGATCCAGCAGCGCCCGCGCCAGCCGCGCCGGCGGGCAGTCGTCGCTGGAGAACAGCCCGACCCGCTCGGCGGTCCGGATGCGGTCGACGACCGTCTCGAGCGGTCGCCCGCCGAGGCTGCCCAGGTAGGCGTCCTCCCAGCTCTCCTTCACGCGGGCGAAGGCCAGCTGCATGCTGCTGACGTGCGGCAGGACCTCGAAGTGGTCCTTGCCGAGCCGCTCGGTCAGGTAGCGCGCCACGCCGTAGAACAGCGGGTCGCCGTAGTTGACCAGCACCGGCCGCTGGGCCCAGCCCAGCACCTCGCGCACCTGGCGCAGGGCCGTGGGCATCTCGGGGTCGAGCGTGATCGTGCGGGCCGACTGCGGGCCCAGGGCGCGCAGAGTACTCTCGGCGCCCAGGATCACGTCGGCCTGCCCGACCAGGGCCCGCGCGGAGTCGGTCAGGCCCGCCGGTCCGTCGTCACCAATCCCCAGAATCACCAGCCTCGACTGCGTCTCGGACACGGGCCGCTCCCCACGCTCGGCGTTCGATCGGCACTCCACCTGCGGCCCGCATTCTAACAGCACCCTCGCAGGCCTGGCCACGAGCCGACCGTTCCCGAGCCGGCCCGTTCCCGAGCCGGGACCGTCAGACCCCGGGGCCAAACAGGAACTCGCCAACCGCCCTGCTGAACGCGGCATCGTCGGTGTAATGGGGAATGTGACCCACCCCCGGCACGACCAGTGGTCGCCCCCGGACCAGCCCCGCCACGACCTCCTCGTGTGCGGCCAGGGGGATGATCCGATCCGCCTGGCCGCGATACACGAGCACCTCATGCGGGATGCTCGGCAGCCGCGGTCGCAGGTCCAGATCGGCCAGCAGGTCGAGCCGGTGAGCCAGGCCGGCGATGCTCGTCCGGCCATTCTCCGCGACGTAGAACGGCCAGCGGGCACGCAGTGGGCCCGGGAACGCGCCGCCGTTGCTCCACAGCAGCGCCGGCCCCCGGAACGGCAAGGCTGCGGTCCGACCTGGGATCCGCCGACCGACCGCCAGCGCCCACCGCTCCGCCCGTCCGAGGTGACGCCTGGCGAACGCCCCCTGCACCACCACACGCTCGAACGCGGTCGGAGCCGTGGCCAGGGCAGCCAGGGTCACGGTCGTCCCAAAGGAGAGGCCGAGCAGGTGCACGGGCCCCGCGCCGAGGTGCCGGGCCAGCCCGATCAGGTCGTCGACCAGCGCCGCGTGGTCGATCCGGCCCAGATCGGCCCCATCGTCGGCATTTTCGCCGGGGTAGTCGTACGTGACGGTCAGACCCCGCCTGGCCAGCCGGTTCAGCACCAGCGCGTACGACCGATAGGAGGTCGAAATTCCCGGCACCAGGATCAAGGGGCGGCCACGGCCGAGCAGCCGGAAGGTCACGCACCCCCGTGGGCCCTGCCAGGACCGCACCTCCGCCGCGCGATCGTAGGCCTCGACGGCAGCGGGCAGGTCGTGCAGGGTCGCATCGGGATCGGAGGCGTCGCGCTCAGGCATGAGCCGGGACCGCCTCGAGCGCCAGGCTGGCGAACGTCACGCCGCAGGTCCGTGCGGGATCGACGGCCTGATCGTAGCGCAGCAGTCGTCCCCGGGTCGGTCCCATCGTCTGGAGCATCGTGTAAGTCGCGGCCAGGCCGCAAATGCGTGTCCGATTCCCGATGGCGGCCGCCGTCCGGAACCAGCCGGCCGGGTCGCTGGCCGAGGCCCGATCGAGCATCGCCAGGTCGTGGTCGCGAACGCCCGCCATCACGCCCGGATCGAGCGGCTCCGCGTCGCCGAACTCGGGACCGATGTGGCTCAGGTCGATGCCGCCGATGAACGCCACGCGTCCGGGCTCCTGCTCGGCCACCAGGTCCCTCAACGCGGTGACGAAGCCGGAGACCTCCGGATCCGTCATCGGGTCGGTGTCGCGCTCCATCAGATCGTGGAACGACCCGACGAGGATGGGGAGGATGCGGAACGGGCGAATGGCCCCCAGCGCATGCTGGAGGAACACCGCCTGGAACTCGACCGAGTGCTCGTGGCGGTGGACCAGCTCATCGTCGAAGACCTGCGGCCCGAGCCGGTCGGCCAGGCGGTCGACGAGCGCCCGGTCGGTGGAGACCACGCCGAGCGGAGTGGCGAAGTCCTGCCGCGTGAGTACGAACCGCCGGCGCGTAGCCTGGTGGGCCACGCCCAGGACGACGAACAGGGTGGCATCGGTGGCCTCGACGAGGTGCCGGTACGCCCAGGTGTAGGTCGAGCCTCCCCGGTTGAAGTCGATGTGCGGGCTCAAGACGCCCTGGATCGCGACTCGCGCGCGCGGGCCGGCCAGCGGGCGCGGCCGGCCCGCCCCGGACGGCCCGTCGTAGAACCGATCCAGTTGCCGGGTCAGGACGGCAGCGTTCTCGGGATACGAGAGGCCGGCCAGCGCCGCGGGGCGCTGGGTGCGAGCGTGATAGTCGGCGCGAACCCGCGCGAACGCCTGGCCATCGAGCAGCAACGCTCGATCGAGCCGTTCGATCCAGGCTCGCACCTCGACCGCGGTGAGCAACGGGTCGGCGTCACGGGCCAGCTCGGCCTCGAGCAGTGCGAGGGGCGTACGGCCGTCGAGCCGTCGCACGAGCCGGGAGAAGATGTCCCCGGGGATCACGACCGGGTCTGCGGCGATGCCCAGCGGGTCGAGCAGCGCCACTCCGGTCCGTGATCCACCGAGGCTCACGCGCTGGAAGTGCAGCGGTCGCAGTCGAGGACAATCGTGTGCTGCCATGCGGCGAAGCCCTCCCCGACCCGGTCGCACCCACGCGAGCAGAGCCGTGGGCGTGTGGTCCGGGGGATTCTTGGGCGATCCGCCGGGTCGGTCAAGCAGAGCGGCGCGGGCCACGCGGCCGGGGAGCGATCAGAGGCCAGGACCAGGCGGGCGGAGCAGCGTCCTTCGGAGCGGTCGGGAGCAGGCTCATGATCAAGACCTCCACCGAATCAGGAGTGCAACGCTCGCTGCGGACTGGAACAGTCTTCGGTACGTGACCGGAACCGATGCAGTTCAATCCGATTCCAGGATCCTTGCCAAGGCGAGTCTACCATGACGTAAAGTCACGAATGCAAACGCCATTCCATGCCCCGGTCCGGACGGAACGATCTGACCGAAACCATGACTCACACGGCGGATCCGGCGAATGGTCTCGTCTGACCGCTCGGCTCGCGGTCCCGGCGGCACTGCTGCGTGCCGAGGCACCGGGAGCTGCACTGGTGGCACGGGGGAGTCTCTGCTATGGTGCTCGCGCGGCGGCGGACGAGCGCGCGCCGGGCGCGGCGGGATCATGCCGTGCGGTGCCCAGCCCTGGGATTCAAGGAGGAGCAACCATGCGAGGCATCGGGCTTGACCGGCTGACCCCCTGGGTCGCGAGTCTCGTGGTCGGCAGTGTGGCCCTGGCGCAGGCGCCCGGCGGGCCTGGAGCGGGCCGTCCGGCCGCTGGACAGGGGGCGCCGCGCACGGCCCCCGGCCAGCCGGCGGTGTCGCCGGGTGCGGGCCCCGCACCGGCCAGCGGCGGCGTGGCGGGCCTCAATCCGCCCGACCCCGCGGCGGCGGCCCGGATGCAGACGCTCCTGGCGGCCTGGGAGCAGCGCAGCTCGGGCGACCAGACCCTCTATGCCGAGTTCACCCGCCGCGACAAGTCGGTCGCGTTCCCGGGCGAGAAGGTGTACCAGGGTATGGCCCTGCTGAAGCGGCCGAACCTGGCGTGCCTCGAATTCAAGGAGCAGGTCGAGGGCCAGAAGGACCCCGTCTTCACCGAGCGAATCGTCTGCTCGGGCAAGGAGGTGTACCACTTCATCGGCCCGCAGAAGCAGGTCTTCGTGTACCCGCTCGCCGAGGACCAGCGGCGCCGGGCGCTCGAGGAGGGCCCGCTGCCGTTCATCTTCAACATGCGCAGCGAGGAGGCCAACCGCCGGTACGTCATGGACCTGGCGCAGGAGATCCCGCCGGCCGACGGCAAGCCGGGCAAGTACGTGATCCGGATCATCCCCAAGCTGCCGATCGACCGCGAGGAGTTCAGCCAGGCCCAGGTGCTGCTGACCCAGGACACGTTCCTGCCCGAGGCCCTGCGGATCTACTCGCCCAACGGCAAGGACACGAAGACGTTCGTGTTCAAGAAGGTCGAGCGCAACGGCACCAACGCCGCCAACAACGAGAACAACTTCCGCGGCGAGAAGATGGTCGATCAGTTCCGGGCCCTGGGCTACAAGGTCATCGTGAACCCGACCGAGAACGAGGGCGCCGAGGCCCGTCCCGCCGCCGCCGCCGCCAACGCTCCCGCCGGCCGACCGGCCGCCGGTCCCGCCGCGCAGCCGGCGCTCCGCCCCGGCGCCAACGGCCGCCGCAACTGAGCGCCGACCGACCCGCCGCCGTCGGGCCGGGACCCGCGCCAAAAATTGACGCCCTCCCGACGCCCGCCTATAATCGGCGGGTGACGGGAGGTGTACGGCTTTTCCGTATCTCCCTGGACCCTCAGCGCCGACTCGCCGCCAGGGCCGGATTCCCGGCGTTCCGACGTGCGGAGCCCGGCCCGGCGGCACATCGATCTCAGCGCCTGGCGTGCTCAACAGAGGGAGTTCCAGAACTGCCATGGCGAGCCCGCGCAATCCCCGCACGGCATCCTGGATCACCGTGGCCCTGCTGATCGTCGGCCTGTTCGCCCCCGCGACGGCCCGATCCCAGGCCCCGGAGCCTACCGAGCCGGACCGCAAGCCGGCTCAGTTCTTCACCGTGCCGGAGCCGATCACCGATGCGGTGATCGAGAACCTCCGCAACAGCGTCCGCCCGTTCCTGGATCGCGCCGCGGCCCGGGGCGTCGAGCCGGTGCTCATCTTCGAGTTCCAGCCGGGGACCAAGTCGGGGCAGACCTCCTCGGGCAACGCCTCCGACCTCGCCGACTTCCTCTCGACCGCCCTGGGTGGCGCCGAGCAGGTGATCGCCTATGTGCCCGCTCCGCTGACGGGTTACAGCGTGCTGGCGGCCCTGGCCTGCGACGAGATCGTGCTGGGTGACGAGGCGAGCCTCGGGCCGATCACGCCGGACGGCCAACCGGTCAGCGAGGCGGCCCGGGCGGTCCTGGAGAACCTCGCCCGCCGCAAGGGCCGCGACCTCGAACTGCTGCGGGGCCTGCTCGACCCGACCATCGACCTCCGGGAGGTCCGCACCGCCGACCGTCGCACCCACTTCGTTCCGTCGTCGGGCCTGGCCGAGTTCGAGAAGAGCAATCAGGTCCTGTCCAACAATCCGATGTGGGAGGGCGGTCGCCGCGGCGTGCTGACGGCCGACCGCGCCCGCGAGTTGAACGTTACGCCGCTGCTGGTGCCGAACCGCGGCCGGCTCATCGAGGCCTACCGACTCGCCTCGGCCTCCGACGACCCGACGTTGGGCGGACCGGTCAAGCCGATCCTGATCCGCATCGAGGGACCGCTCGACAACGTCAAGGAAGCCTATATCCGGCGCCGGATCTCCCAGGCGGTCAACGAGCAGCGGGTGAACCTGATCATCCTCCACTTCGACACCGAGGGAGGCCAGATCGACGGTGCCAAGCGGGCGGCCACGGCGATCGCCGCGGTGAAGCGTCAGGGGGTCAAGACGATCGCGTTCGTCGACCGCGCGTTCGGCACGGCCGTGCTCCCCGCGCTGGCGTGCGACGAGATCGTGATGTCCCGCCACGGCCGGCTCGGCGGCGTCACCCAGACGATCGCCGGCCGCGGCCAGATCGAGGCGATCGAGCCGGGCATGATCAAGGTGCTCGCCGACGATCTCACGGAGCTGGCTCGCGACAAGGGCCACCCCGAGGCCGTCGCCCGCGCCCTCGTCGACCCCAGCATGGAGCTGGTCGCCGCCACCGACACGCAGGCCGCCGGCCTCGTGTACCTGGCAGCCGACCAGGCGTTCGCCGACGCCAACCGCTTCACGGTCCGCAAGACGATCAAGCCGGTCGGCGACGTGCTCACCCTGAACCCCGAGGCGGCCGTCGAGCTGGGCATGGTCCGGACGACGGCCGAGAACCTGGGTGAGTGGCTCAACGGCCAGGGGCTCAAGGGCCTCAGGGCGGACGTGCCGACCTGGGTCGACAGCCTGGTGACAACCCTGAACACCCCCTGGATGAGCTGGCTCCTGCTGTTCATCGGGATGTTCATGCTGATCCTGGAGCTGAAGCTGCCCGGGGTCGGCCTGCCGGCAATCGCCTCGGCGCTGGCGTTCCTGCTCTTCTTCTGGGGGCATTACCTGGGCGGCACCGCCGACCGCCTGGAGATCATGCTCTTCCTGGTGGGCCTGGTCTGCATCGCGCTGGAGCTGTTCGTGTTCCCCGGCTTCGGGGTCTTCGGGGTCAGCGGCGTGCTGATGGTCCTGATCAGCGTCGTGATGGCCAGCCACACGTTCGTGTGGCCCACGCAGGAGTACGAGTACCGGCAGATGGGTCGGACCCTGATGCAGGTGACCGCCACCATCGTGGGAGTGGTCGTCGCGGCCGTGGCCGTGGGTCGCTACCTGCCCTCGTTGCCGTTCTTCCGGCACATGATCCTGATGCCCGAGTCGATGGACGATCAGGTCGAGGCCCTTCCCGGCAAGCCCGCCCCGCCCGACGCCACCGCCCCGTTCGCGTACATGGTCGGGATGACGGGCCGGACGACGACCGTCTGCCGGCCCAGCGGCAAGGCCCGGATCGGCGACCAGCTCATGGACGTGACCGCCGACGGCTTCTTCGTCGAGGCCGACACTCCGATCGAGGTCATCGACGTCCGCGGCTCGCGGATCTTCGTCAAGCGGGCCTGATCACTCGCATCCTGCCCCAGGCCGGGCCCGTCCACGGCCGCGGCCCACGCCATCCGACTTGGCCACCCGGGCGCTTTGGGCGTCCGGGTGGTTGGCGGCGCACCCGGGACGCCCTACACTGAAAGGGTTCGGCCAAACCGGCCGGGCCGTTCGGGAGGGATCGGGTGATGGGCACGGAACTGGTCTGGCCAAGCCTCTGTCTGGCAATCGGGCTGCTGCTGCTGGTCGCCGAGGTGTTCATCCCCTCCGGCGGGCTGATCGGCCTGCTGGCCATCGGCCTGCTGGGCGTGAGCCTGTATCTCGCCTTCACGACCACCGCCTATGGCGTGGCGTTCCTGGTCTTGATGGGCCTGCTGCTGCCGCTCACGATCACCCTGGCCATCTACCTGTGGCCGCGCACCCCGATGGCCAAGTACCTGTTCCTCAAGCCGCCCGACCTCGCCGACGTGACCCCCGAGCCCACCGGCCCGACTCTGGAGCACCTGGTCGGCTCGTTCGGCCGCACTCTCACCCCCCTGCGCCCGACCGGGATGGTGGACTTCGAGGGTCGTCGGCTGGAGGGCCAGGCCGAGGAGGGTCTGATCGCCGCCGGCGTGCTGGTGCAGGCCATCCTGATCCGGACCGGCCGCGTGATCGTCCGGCTGGCGCAGGTGCCGTCGCTCGATGACTTGACCAATCCCTGACCGGGACGGACGAATCTCCGACCGCCGGCCGCCGCGGCTCGTTGCCAGAACCGCGACCCCGCCCGACCCCCGAGCCCGCAGACACCCCGAGGATCCGAGACCGATGAGCCGATTCCTGCTGGCGTTCCAGGGCGATGTCCCGCCGCCCTATTTCACCGTGCCGCTCCTGATCTTCGGCGGCGTGGTGCTGCTCTTCGCGTTCGTGCTGTTCGTCCTCTTCGCCAAGTACTTCAACCTCTGGATCCAGGCCAAGACGACCAACGCCAACGTCAAGCTCATCGACCTGATCGGCATGACCTTCCGGCGGGTGAACCCGAACATCATCGTCCGCTCCAAGATCATGGCCATCCAGGCCGGGCTCTCGGAGAAGGACGGCGTCTCGACCCGTGGCCTGGAGGCGCACTACCTGGCCGGCGGCAACGTGCCGAACGTGGTCCGCGCCCTGATCGCCGCCAGCCGCGCCGACATCCCGCTGTCGTGGAAGCGTGCCGCGGCCATCGACCTGGCCGGCCGCAACGTGCTGGAGGCCATCCAGACCAGCGTCAATCCGAAGGTCATCGACTGCCCCGACCCGACCAAGGGCCGCCAGACGGTCGACGCCGTCGCCAAGGACGGCATCCAGCTCAAGGCTAAGGCCCGCGTCACCGTCCGCACGAACATCGATCGGCTCGTCGGCGGTGCCACCGAGGAGACGATCATCGCCCG
>CAZUZD010000008.1:0-56292 GCA_964624465.1 uncultured Isosphaeraceae bacterium | reverse complement strand
GCCGAGGGCCTGGCCCTGCTGTCGACCGTGCGCGACCACCTGGGCTCGCTGGACAAGGTCGTCCGGCTGATCAAGGTGCTGGGCATGGTCAACAGCACGCCGGACTTCGGCGACCACCCGAAGGTCATCAACGGCTTCTCCGACCTGATGGTCGAGGTCTTCGGCGACGCCGGCAAGGGCGCCCGCAGCGCCGTCGGCATGGGCTCGCTTCCGGGCCACATCGCCGTCGAGGTCGAGGCCATCTTCCAGGTCCAGGACTGACCCGGTCGCCCCGGGGCGCGTCGCGGCCCGATCCGGTCGCGACCGCCCCCGGCCCCCGGCCCGGTGACGCCGATGCCCCTGCCGCCCGCCACCCGTGACGGCCGTCTCGCCGGTCGGAACTGCCTGATCGTCGGCGGAACCGGCGGGATCGGCCTCGCCACCGCGCGGCGGTTCCTGGCCGAGGGCGCCCGCGTGGTGCTCGCCGGCCACGAGCCCGCCCCAGACTCCGTAATGGCCGGCCTGGCTGAACTCGGTCCGGTCGCCTGCCTCCCGGTCGAGCTGGCGGAGGAATCCTCGGTCGTGACCCTGTTCGAACGTGCGATGGTCGAGCTCGGTGAACGGCTCGACGTGATGTCCCACCTGGCCGGGATCAGCGGGCGGCGGCTGGGGGACGGTCCGCTGCATGAGTGCACGGCGGCCGGCTGGGACGGCGTCTTCGGCATCAACGCCAGGGGCGTGTTCCTGACCAACCGCGAGGCCGTGCGCCGGATGCTCGCCCAGGGGCCCGACGACCGCGGCATGCGCGGCGCGGTGCTGAACCTCGGCTCGGTCCTCGACCAGTCGCCGGCTCCGAACTTCTTCGGCACGCTGGCCTACGCCGCCAGCAAGGGGGCCGTCCGCTCCCTGACCCTGGCCGCCGCCGCCCGTTATGCTCCCGATCGGATCCGGTTCAACCTGGTGAATCCCGGCCTGATCGACACCCCGATGGCCGCCCGTGCCGTCGGCAACCCGGCCATCCGGCGCTACCTGGCCGGCCGACAGCCCCTGGCGGGCGGACCGGGCGAGGCCGACGACGTGGCCGAGGCCATCCTCTCGCTCTGCGAACCGGCCGCGCGGTTCGTCACCGGGGCCGTCGTCAATGTCGACGGCGGCTGGTGTCTCAGCGACCGCGGACCCGAGCCCGCCCCGGACCCCGACGCATGAGCGACGACCGACCGCAGCCCGCCGCCGAACCGATGGCCCAGTACCTCGCCGCCGCCCGGCGCGCCATCGACGGCATCGAGCGGACCCAGCTCGACCCGATCCGCGCCGCCGCCCGCCGGTTCGCCGACACGATCCGGGCCGGCCGGCTGGTGCACGTCTTCGGCACGGGCCACTCGCGGATGGCCGTCGAGGAGATGTTCCCGCGCTACGGCTCGTTCCCCGGGTTCCACCCGATCGTCGAGCTGTCGATGACCTTCCACAACCCGGTCGTCGGCGCCAACGGCCAGCGGCAGGCGATGTTCCTGGAGAACGTCCAGGGGTTCGGACCCGTGCTCTGGCGGAACTTCGTCACCAGCCCGCAGGATTGCCTGCTGGCGATCTCGACCAGCGGCTGCAATGCCGTGACCGTCGACGTGGCCCTGGAGGCGCAGCGACTTGGCATGTTCGTCGTCGCGCTGACGGCCGTGCAGCACGCCGAGGTCTCGACCTCGAAGCACATCAGCGGCCGCAAGCTGCACGAGGTCGCCGATCTGGCGCTCGACCAGCAGGCCCCGGCGGGCGACTCGGCCGTCTGGATCGAGGGGCTCGAAACCCCGGTGGCGCCCATCTCCAGCGTCAGCGGCTGCGTCGTCATCAACCTGATCAAGGCCGAGGTCGCCCGGCTCCTGACCGAGTCCGGAACGCCCCCGCTGGCCCTGACGGCCGCCTGCCACCTGGGCGCCGAGCGCGCCGCCGACCTCTTCGAGCGGACCTACGACGACTACCGCCGCCGCGTGGGCGTGCTCTACCGCTGAGCACCGGACCGACCGTCACGACCGCGGCTTGCGGCTGCGAAGGCGATCGCGGATCGTGGCGGCGCGCTCGTAGTCCTCGGTGGCGACGGCCTCGTCGAGCTGCTCCTGCAAGGTCTTGCCGACGGCGAAGTTGCGCCGGATCTCCAGCTCAAGCCCCTTGAGCTGTTCCTGGAGTGCTTCGTTCGGCAGGCCCTCGACGCCCGCCGGCAGGGTCCAGTCCTGACCATGCTGGTCGAGCCGCTCGATGCCGACCCGGATGGCGTCGATGGCCTCCTCAGGCCGGTGTTTCTCCAGCGCCAGGGCCGTGGCGGCCTGGGTGCGGTGGAACAGCACGACGCCGCGGAATCGCTCGTGCGCGGCGACGTACTCCTCGTCGGGGTCGTGGTCGCGGACGAAGTCCATCAGGCCGAGGGTGTGCTCGGCATCGGCCAGCATGCGGTCGTAATGTTGCAATGCCAGCCAGGCCATCCGACGCTGGTAGAACTGGACGAACTCGCGGTCGATCTCGGCGTGGTGCTCGGGCGGCATGGCCCAGGGCTCGGCCCCCTTGACGCTGGCGGCGCGCTGGCGGAGGTACTCGAGGTAGGTCCGGCAGCCATGCGGGCGCTGGCCATCCGGCCGCCCGTCGCACTCCATCTGGAGCAGGCCAAGCTCCTGGCGCACCTGGATGACCGTGCGGCCGTCGCGGGCCCGGACCTCACGCGCCACGGTCTCGCCCGGCTCGGGATCGTAGGGCCAGCCGTGCAGGGCCTCGTCGATGTCGCGTCGCATGCTCGTCTCCGCCGGCGGGGTGCCCGGGACGGTCCCATGGCCGCTCGCACCCCTCGCCTCAGATTATAGGCTCGGCGCCCCGGGGACCAAACGACGATCGCGGACCGACCCCCGCGGCCCGGACTGCGGCCGCGAACTCACCGGGCGTTGACACCCGGAGGGACGCTGCCGATGATGAGTGGCCCGGCGGCCGGCCCACCCGCGTCAAGCCGGTGCGTCGCCACCATTTCTGGCCAATCCGACCGACCCCCGAGCTGCCGAATGTTCACCAGCGAGCCCCCGCTGAACCAGCGGATCGAGCGATTGATCGAGCGCACCCCGATCATCGACCCCCATACCCACCTGCGCTGCGATCAGCCCCAGGCGCCCGACCTCGCCTCGCTGATGAGCTACCACTGGCTCCAGACCGAGTTGCGCTCGGTCGGCATGCCGGCAGCCGACCTCGACCCGGCCCTGCCGGTCGACGAGCGGGTCCGCCGCAGCCTGCCCTATCTGAAGCGGATGCGCAACACGGCCATGGCCTGGTGCTTCTACCGCATCCTCCAGGATCTCTTCGACTTCTCCGAGCCGGAGCTCGACGAGTCGAACTACCGCGCCGTGGTCGACCGCGTCGAGGCGACCGGCCGCGACCCCAAGTGGTCGCGGCACGTGCTCCGCGAGCGATGCAACATCCGAGCCGTCGTCACCAGCCTGGGCAACCGCAGCGACGACCCGGCGCGGAATCCCGACGACGTCTTCTACATGCTCGACGCCCACTACCTGTTCTGCCCCGGCGTCGCGACCGACCTGACGCCGTTCTTCCCGGGCCGCACCACCAAGGCCGAGTACGTCGAGGGCCTGACCGCGATCCTGGGCGCCACGCCCGGCAGCGCCACCCAGCTTGACCGCGGCCTGCGCGACTGGCTGGACCGCACGGTGACCGGCCGGGTGAAGTTCTCGAACACGTACATCCCGATCGAGCAGCGCTTCGGCGCGCCCGATGCCGCTGCCGTCGACGCCGCGCTGGCCGAGGCGGGCCGGGGCCGGCCGCTCTCCGAGGCCCAGATCGACGACCTGGTCCGCGCCGTGACCTGGAGCACCCTGGGCTGGCACGACGACCACCGCAAGGCGTTCCAGATCGCGGTGGGCGCCGAGTACTTCATCTGCGACGGCAAGAGCATCCCGCGGTTCCAGCCCGACTGGACCAGCGAGATGGCCCGCACGTTCCACCACTTCGGCAACGCCCGCTTCGACCTCATGATGGCCTCCGACGTGCTCACGCACGAGGTCGCCGTCCTGATGCGGCAGTTCCCGAACGTGTACGCCTCGGGTTACTGGTGGCACAACTTCTTCCCGGCCACCATCGAGCGGATCTTCGGGTTGCGGCTCCAGGTCGCCCCGATGACCAAGGTCGGCGGCTTCCTCTGCGACGCGTACTACTGCGAGTGGACGTACGGCAAGCTCCAGATCGTCAAGAAGGCCATCGGCGCGGCCCTGGCGCATCTGGTCGAGACCGGCTTCGCGGATGAAGCGAACCTGCCGGGCCTGCTCAAGCAGGTGCTGCACGACACCCCGCGCGACCTTTACGAGCTGGAGAGCGACGCGTTGTGATCCGGTCCGCCCGGCCCCGCGTCGCGGTGGTGATCCCGACCCTGAACGAGGCAACGACGATCGTCGCCTGCCTGGGGGATCTCGCGACGCAGGGGCCGGATGAGGTCGTTGTCTGCGACGCCGAGAGCCCCGACGGCACCGCCGAGCTGGCCGAGGCCGCCGGTGCCCGGGTGCTCCGCACCCCCCGGGGCCGCGGCCAGCAGCAGAATCAGGGCGCCCGGGCTACCACCGCCGAGCTGCTCCTGTTCCTGCACGCCGATTGCCGCCTCGAACCGGGCGCGCTCGATTGCCTGCGCTCCTTTGCCGCCCGGAACCCTGCGGTGCCCGGTGGCTGTTTCCGGATGCGAGTCGAGGCCGACGGCCTGGGTTACCGGACCATCGACGCCGCGGCGCACCTGCGGGCCGGTGTGCTCGGGCTGCCCTACGGCGACCAAGCCATCTTCGCCCGCCGTGCGGCCTTCGAGCGTGTGGGTGGGATCCCCGAGCTGCCCTTGATGGACGACCTGTACTTCGCGCTCAGGCTCCGGCGCCTGGGCCGGCTGGCGCTCTTGTCTCGCCAGGTCGTTGTCTCCGCCCGGCGCTGGCGGCAGGCGGGCCTGGTGCGGCAGAGTCTCCGCAACTGGACGCTGACCGCACTGGCCGCTGGCGGCGTCTCGCCCCGCCACCTGCATCGATTCTATCCGGTGATCCGCTAGCCACGAGCCGCGCCCCCGCCCGTCACCCGCCGGATCCTGAGGGCCACCAGCCCGCCCGAGAACGGCACGACCCGGAGCGGCCAGCGGCCGCACCGGGTCGGGAATCTCGATCGCAATCACGCCGAAGCAGGCGGCGTTCAGGCCGCGCGGCGACGGCGGGCCCACGAACCGACGCCCAGGAGGGCGACACCGCTGAGCGCCGAGAGGACCGACACCGGCTCGGGCACCACCTCGTTGATGTTTGCCGACGCGTTGCCCGCGACGGAGGCCGTGAAGCTGGCCAGGCTGCCGTTGTCGATCGACACGTCCGGGGTGACCCCGGAGAATGCCAGCGAGAAGGCTCGCGACGGCAGCAGGGCGCCGGCCGCGATGATATCCGAGGTGAACGTGACGCTCTCGTCGGGCGCATCACTCACGGACATCGTCAGGCTGGAGCCCGAGCCGAAGACGGTGTCGGAGAAGACGCCCGACAGGATGTTCGTCCCGCCGCCCCCGGTGGCCGAGCGGATCGAAAACGTACCGGCGTAGTTCTGGCGATAGTCGAGGCCGCTGATCGAGGCCGCACTGATGCTCGTTGCGTTGAGCGTCAGGAAGGCCGCCGAGGGCACGATCAGGCCGCTGCTCGGGTCGATCGCGGTGATCACGATCGCGGCGTCATTGGCGGCGATCGTGGTCGAGCCCGCTCCATTGTTCGTGGCCACGATCGTCGGGGTCACCCCCGTCTGGCCGAACGCCAGCACCAGGCTGGCCTGCGCTCCGGACGTCAGCGTGCCAACCAGCAGGGTGGCGGCGGCCAGGCTCAAGGCGGCGCGGAACGGACGAATCATCTCGGTGCTCCTCCAGGGCTTGCGCCATCACTCCGAGGCCGGACCCGCCCCACGACGAGCCCTGCCCCAGATCCGGGACGCCAAGTCGGAACCTCTGGCCTCCCTCCGGTCCCAGATCGGGTCCCGGAAGGGTGTACATAGTCCACTCCGCTCGACACCGGGCAGGGTCCCGGGTATCTGCGACGGCCTGGCGCGACGGGACCCGGGCAGCACTCCGGGGCGAGCCCGCGAGCATGCCTGGACCGATCACTGGACGCGGCCGGCCCGGTCAGGTCGCCCCGCCGGCGTGCCCCCACGAAGTGAGCACGCTGAGCACCGACCTGGCCGGTCTGCCAAGTCCTCCGTCGGGACGCTGCCTCTCAGCCCGATCCGCTCCCCGCCGCCGGTCGCCCCTGGTCGCCGCTGGCGGACCCCAGGGCCTACTCGGTGTCGAGCGATGACCCCAAATTGCAACCGCCGGACCGCTGACGATCCGTCAAAACTGGCCCGTGCGGTCCCGGCAACACCCAAACAAATCCATACACACCGCGGCGACCATTCCTGATCCAAATTGGACCCAACGGTCGCGAAGCCGCCGCCGAGGGTGCCATGTTTCGACAATTCAACAAGCAGGTCAGCCGGGACGTCGCGACGTCCCGGCGATCTTGAGCTCGAAGATGCGCAAAATTGAGAACACACCTGCCGTAGCCTGGAGGACTCGATCCGACAGTGGCGGCCCGAACTTGCGGCTGGGATGGAAGTTCATGCTCACAGCCCTGACCGGGGCGGCCGGACGGCACGCCAAATGCCAGGACCCCGCCGGGGCGAGGTCCGTGGGGTGTCGCGAGGTGTCGGCCGGACGCGGTCAACGCGTCTCGAAGCGGATCCAGGTGCTCGCGGCGCGGCCCCAGAGGGGCGTGCCGGGCCAGCCGTCGGCGTAACGGTTCATGAGGCCGTCCCCCTCGGACCAGGGGTGATCGATCGCCTGGGCCCCGTTCCGCGCCAGGAAGGCCGGGTCGGCGATGAAGCGGGGGACCTGCAGCGGGTCATCGCAGCAAGTCCACCGACCCGTGGTCAGCTCGGTGGTGAAGCCGACGCGGGGGCCGTCGGAGGCGCCGTTCAAGCCGCAGGCGGCGAAGTACCGCACACCGCCCCAGCGTAGGCGGTTGTTGACCACGTGGAAGACGAGCCAGTCGCCCGGCCGCACCTCCACGTTCATGCGCTCGACGGTCGCCCCGTGGATCTCGGCCAGCAGGGTGCGCTCCGAATCGGGGAGCCGGGCACCGTTGTAATAGACGTCCACGACGAAGTCGTCGGCGGTGACGATCAGTTGCCGGGCCAGCGGCGCCGGCGGTGGGTCCGTCGTGGTCAGGGGCGGCGCCGACGGGCCGGTTGCGACCAGGGACAGCATGCAGAGGAGGGCGAACATGGCGGGGTCTCGCAGGGGGATGATGCCGCGTGACCGCCGGCGCGGGGGCCGACGGGCACGCGAGGGTTCCGAGCGAATCGATCCGGTTCAGGGCGACACCGGGCGATCGATGGCGTAGGTCTTGCCGGCGAGGTTGACCGTGACCGGCTCCTCGAACGTCAGGTACTGGTTCTGCTCGGCCGACTGGCCGCGGGCCAGGTCGAAGTAGGCGTCGCTGAACTGGCTCAAGCGGATCGCCTGCGCCTCCTGTTCGGCGGTCACCGTGGCGTCGACCCACCGCGAACCGCGCCGGAAGAAGGTCTTGCCGCCGACCCGGCGGACGTTCTCGACGGCGTAGGCCCGACCCTCGGCGTCGCGGGCCACCACCGGGGTGGAGTTGGCAGCCGGAGCCCGCCCCACGAGCGCAGGCACGGAACTCGCCGGTCCCGACACCGGGGACCCGCCCAGCCCGCCGCCGATCTGAGCCGGTCGGCCGCCAGCCGTCGCGATCCCGCCGGGTCGGGCCGCCAGGCTGCCGCGGCCGGCCCCGGTAGGTGGGGTGGCCGGCAGGGAGCGGGCCAGCGCGGCGGAGTCATACTCCCCGTAGGTCACGGTGTTCTGGAGCTCGGCCTTGTACGCCCGCTGCTGCACGCCCGCGGCGCCGGCCACCTCGTGAAGCTGCCTCAGGCTGTCGACCGCCCGCATCCTGTTGGCGGCGTGGGCGTTGAGCCCCACGGTCTCGTCGGCGAGGAACGAGGTGTACGGGGTCAGGATCCCGTACTGCTTGCTCAGCTCGACCAGCTCGTCGGTCAGCTCCTTGCTGGTGCCGTGCAGGTCGATCTGGTCGATCAGGAACCCGACCCGGCGCACGGCCCAGAGCGACTCGATGTAGCGGTGCTGCGTCCCGTCGTCGGGCCCGGCCAGCCGAACGTCGAAGGAGGTCTCCCGGGTCTCGCGGCCGACCTTGCCCTTGAGCCGGACCTTCGCCGGGCCCGAGCCGTGATACCGGCCGGTCAGGACGAGCTGGCCGCCCTCGAAGAGGTCGGGGACGTCGCGGGGGTAAATCCGGCTGACCTCGGTGCCGTCGAACTCGACCCGGATGTCGGTCAGGACCGGACTGGTCAGCTTGCGGTAGAAGCGCGAGACGGTCGCCTCGATATCGTCATCCGGCTTGACGAACTCGCTGGTCCCGCCGTTGCCGCCGCTGACGCGGTCCAGGAGCCGGGCATTGACATCGAACCCGACCCCGAAGGCGAACACGCGGGCGTGCTCCGTGTTGGCCCGCCGGGCGTTCTCGGCAATGGCCGCCTCCTTGGTCTCGCCGGCGGTGGGCAGGCCGTCGGTCAGAAACAGCACGTAGTTCGGTCGGGTGTCGTCCTTGATCTGGGCCAGGGCGGCCTTGAGGGCCTCGTCGATGTTCGTGCTACCGCCCGGGAAGATGTTGTCCACGAACCGGCGAGCCTCGGCGGCCGAATCCTTGCCGTAGCGCTGGAGCTCCGGCTTGTAGGTCTCGACCCGATCGTCGTAGACCACGATGTTGAACGTGTCGTCCTCCCGGAGGTTGTCCAGGACGAACTTCAGCGCGTTCTTCGCCTGCTCGATCTTCTTGCCGGTCATCGATCCCGAGCGATCGAGGACGAAGATGACCGTCTTCGGCTCGGGCTTCGTGTCGGGCCGGCGGACCTCCGGGCTGGCCAGGAGCAGGAAGTAGCCGTCCTCGCCGCCGCTCGGGCGGTGGCTCAGGACGCTGGCGCCCAGGGCCCCCTCGGCGAGCGTGGTGACCAGGCGGAAGTCCGTCGTCGGGATCGTGTCGCGGGCCAGGTAGCGAACGGTGGCCAGTCGGTCGCCTTCGCGGCGGATCTCGACCTCATGGGCCGGGCTGTAGATCGACTTGATCGGCTCGGTCGACTCCAGCCGTAGCGACAGCTCCAGCCGCCCGATCGGCTTGGCCGTGAACTTCTGGGTGCCGAAGGGATACACGAACTCGACGACGTCCCGGTCGCGCTTCAGGAGCCGGGTGTACCGCAGCGTCACCGTCCGGTCGGCCCCCGGAGGGATCGGGAACACGGACGTGCGGATGAGCGCCGTGCCCATGTACTCGAGCAGGGCCGGGTCCTTCTTGGACCGCACGATCTGCTCGTAGACGGCGCGGGCCTCGTCCTTGGGCAGCAGCTTGCCGGGCAGTTCCTTGCCGTCGACCAGGAGCACGACGTTCTGGATCGCGCCGTCCTCGGGGACGGGGAACAGGAACTCGCTCTCGAGCTGGGCGGAGCCCGGGTTGTGGAAGGTCTGGCGGATCTGGACCTCGGCGACCTGATCGCGGACCTTGCCGTCGATCTGGACCTCGCGGACCTCGAAGCTGCGGGCAATCGGGATGTGCGACCGGTGATCCACGATCAGTCCCTGCGCGGGCGCGGCGGGCGGCCGGGCCAGTCCAAGCAGCAGCAGGAAGGCCGGTGCAAACCGCCTGAGGCGATCGATGTCCATGGCTGGTCGACTCCTGGAGCCTCGGCGGAGCGAGGCCGCGATCCTCGGTGCGAACGGGCGGAGGGGTGGGCTGGGCTCGGGTCCGGGATCACGCGGGCTCGCCCGGGTTCAGACGCGGCGCGCCCGGCGATCGTTCCCGGGCCCGCGCCGCGAGCCCCAGCTCCCCTGGAGCTAACGATTCACAGGGCCCATCGTCCCAGGAAATCCCCCGGCCCAGGAGGAAGCGGCTCCGAAGGTGCGGCCCCGCCGGGGGCAATTCGACGGGCGGAGCCCCTGACCCGGCCGCCAGGCCCCCGCTACAATATGTGCCAGCACATCGCTTTCCGACCCGGTCTCGATGCACATTCAGTCGCGGCGAACCGGGGGCATACCGGTCGCGGGGGGCAGCCACGTGAGCGACGGCCTGAAGCGGGTCTTCGGCATCGACCTGGGCACGACGTACTCGGCGATCGCCTACGTGGACGAGCACGGCAAGCCGGCGATCGTCCCGAACGCCGAGAGTGAGCGGATCACGCCCTCGGTCGTGCTCTTCGACGGCGACCGGGTCATCGTGGGCAACACGGCCAAGGAGTCGGCCAAGGTCGAGCCCGACCGGGTCGTCTCCCGGGTCAAGCAGCACATGGGCGATCCCAACTACCTGTTCGCCTGCGACGGCCGGACGTACACGCCCGAGGAGATCTCGTCGCTGATCCTGCGCAAGGTCGTCGGCGACGCCGAGCAGGCCCTGGGCGGCGAGCCGATCACCGACGTGGTCATCACCTGCCCGGCCTACTTCGGCACCACCGAGCGCGAGGCGACCGCCAACGCCGGCCGGCTGGCCGGGCTGAACGTCCGCTCGGTCCTGAACGAGCCGACCGCGGCGGCCCTGGCCTACGGTCTGGAGCAGCGGGACGACCAGCGGGTGCTGGTCTACGACCTGGGCGGCGGCACGTTCGATGTCACCCTGATCGAGATCCGCGACAAGCTGATCCGGGTGGTCTGCACCGGCGGCGACCACCGACTCGGCGGGGCGCTCTGGGACGAGGCGATCGTCCTGGACCTGGCCCAGCAGTTCCGCGACCAGACGGGCCTGCACGACCAGGACCCGATGGACGACCCGGAGGTCCTCAACAGCCTGTTCCTCGACGCCGAGCGCGGCAAGAAGACGCTGAGTCAGCGGGACCGGGTGCCGTTCCGGGTCACCCACGCCGGCCAGCAGGCCCGCATCGAGCTGACCCGGACTCGCTTTGACGAGCTGACCGCCCACCTGCTCGACCGCACGATCGAGCTGACCCGCGACCTGCTCGCCGAGGCCAGGGCCAAGGGAGTGGAGCGGTTCGACAAGCTGATCCTCGTCGGCGGCGCCACGCGGATGCCCGAGATCGCCCGGCGGCTCCACCAGGAGTTCGGGATCGAGCCCGAGTCGTACGACCCGGACGAGTCGGTGGCCAAGGGGGCGGCCCTGTTCGGCCTGCGGGAGTCGCTCCACGAGGAGGTCCAGCGCCGGGTCGAGCCGCCGTCGGCCGCCGGATCGAGCGCCGGGCCCCTGAATCTCGGCGAGATCGACGAGGCCGAGCTCCAGAAGGCCCTCGACGAGATCGAGCGGGCCACCGGGTACACCCTGACCGACCCGGTGCGCGAGCTGGTGGGCACCCAGGTCGTCAACGTCCTGTCACGGGCCCTGGGCGTGGTGGCGCGGAACGAGACGGGGGCCTTCGAGGTCGTCTTCCTGCTGCCGCGCAACGGCGAGGTGCCGATGCTCCGCACCACCGACTTCGGCACCGACGTGGCCAACCAGGACGCCGTCGAGATCAAGGTCATGGCCGGGCAGGGGACCAGCAAGGACCCCTCCGACAGCGCCGAGGTCGGCACGGCGGTCCTGAGCCTGCCCGGCAACCTGCCGCCCCGGAGCCCGATCCGGGTCCAGTTCGCCATCAGCCGCGACGGCCGCCTGACCGTGACCGCGACCGACCTGACCGGCGGCGGCACCATCGACGTCGAGTTCGCCACCGAGGCCGTACTCTCGGCCGATCAGGTCGCCGAGCGGTCCACGGCCTTGAGTGCTCTGAACGTCTCCTGAGGCGACGGCCCATCCCACCGAGAGTCGCGAGCCATGGCTGTGGTGCTGGGGATCGACCTGGGCACGACCAACTCGGTGCTCGCCACCCGCGATGCCCACGGTCGGCCCCGGGTGCTGGCCGATCGCGACGGCCGCTCGCTGATCCCGTCGATGCTCCACTTCGGCTCCGACCCGCCGGCCGTGGGCCGGGACGCCGAGGCCTTCGCCCGGCTGGGCGACGGTCTGGTCGCCAGCCGGTTCAAGCCGCAGCTGGGTCACCCGCACTGGGGAGTCGCGTTTGGCGGTCGCACGTACACGGCCACCGACCTCTCCGCGCTCCTGCTCGCCCACCTGAAGACCGAAGCAGAGGTTCGACTGGGCCAGGCGGTGGATCGGGCGGTCATCACGGTGCCGGCCTACTTCGGCGATCCCCAGCGTCTGGCGACCCTGGACGCCGCGCGCCAGGCCGGCCTGCAGGTGCTGCGGCTCCTGAATGAACCAACCGCGGCAGTGCTGGCCTATGGGCTGCAACGGCCCGGGGTCGACGAGACGGTGCTGGTTTACGACCTGGGCGGCGGGACCTTCGACGTCACCGTCGCCCGGATCACGCCCGAGGCCGTCACCGTGCTGGCCACCGCCGGCGATCACGACCTCGGCGGCCAGCGCTGGGACGACCGGATCGCCGCGCACCTGGGGGAGCAGTTTGCCGCCGCCACCGGCCTCGACCCGCTCGACGATCCGCTCATGCTCCACGAGGTTCTGCAGCGCAGCGAGCAGGCCAAGTGGGCGCTGTCCGAGCGTTCGGCGACCCGCGTGACGCTCCAGTTCGAGGGCCTGTCCCAGTCGTTCGAGCTCACCCGGGCCGACTTCGAGGGGATGACGGCCCCGCTACTGGACCGGACGCGACGGCTGACCGAGGAGGCGCTGACGGCCGCCGGCCTGGACTGGCCGTATCTCTCGGGCGTGCTCCTGGTGGGCGGCTCGACCCGGATGCCGATGGTCCGGTCCTTCGTCACCGAGCTGAGCGGCCGACCGCCCCGGGCGGGGGTGAACGTCGATGAGGTCGTCGCCCTGGGCGCGGCCGTCCAGGCGGCCGCCGATCTGGGCGAGCCGCTGGAGAATGCCGTTCCCCGGCACACGCTCGGGTCAGCCTCCCGGCCCGCGCTGCCACGACCCATCCACGACGTGATGTCGCAGAGCCTGGGCGTGGTGGCGGTGAGCGATGACGGAAACTCGTACCTCAACGACGTGCTGATCCCGCGGAACCAGCCCATCCCCGCCGTCCAGACCCGCTCGTACCACCATATGGTCCGGGGCGAGGCCGACGACTGGATCGACGTGTACCTGACCCAGGGCGAGAGCGCCAATCCTGCCGACTGCATGATCCTGGGTCGCTACCGCGTCCGGGGCTGGTCGCCGACCGTCGCCGCGGTCACGGTCGAGCTCTCCCTGGCGTATGACGCCAGTGGGGTCGTCGTCGTCACCGCCCGCGACCGCGATTCGGGCCAGCCGTTGACGGTGGAGGTCGAGTCGATTCCCGACGACCTGTCCTGGCTCGACCGGCCGCCGACATCCGACCCGAGGGCCGCCCGACCGGACGAACCGATCGTCGTGTACCTGCTCATCGACGTCTCGGCGAGCATGGCCGGCGCCCCGCTGCTGGAGGCCCAGGAGGCCGCCCGGACGTTCCTGGAACGCTGCGACTTCACGCGGACCCAGGTGGGACTGATCGCGTTCTCGGACACGGTCGTCGCCCAGGCCGATGCCACGTCGAACGTCCGCCGGATCCTGGCGGCGATCGAGCGACTGGAGGCGGAGAGCACGACGAACCTCTCCGACGCCCTGACTCTCGCCGTGGAACGCCTGAGCGGGGCGGCCGGCTCCCGGTACCTGGTCGTCCTCACCGACGGCTTCCCCGACGCCCCCGAGGACGCCGTCCGGCAGGCCGCGGCGGCGCGGGCCGGGGGGATCCAGGTCGTGGCCATCGGCACCGGGGTGGCCGACCTGGATTACCTGAAGCGGCTGGCCACGACCGAGGCGGGGGCCATCTTCGCCCCGCCGGGCGCCCTGGTGCAGACGTTCGGCCGGATCGCGCGCCGTATCGCCGAGGGCGGCCGCGGCCTGCGCATCCTGGGCTGAGGCGCCGGGGCCCCGCGAGCCCGGCGGCTTGACGCCTCGCGACAATCGCCCGGTAAAATGATCGAGAACTCATCTTCCCGTCGTCGAGGCAGCCGCCCCCATGGAACCGAATGCGCCGGCTGGCGCTGCGTCCCCGACACCGTCCACCCCGACCGCCGCCCGTTCCACCCGGCGCCCACGCCGGGTCTGGTTGCTGCTGGGTGTCGCCGGCGTGACCCTGGCGGGTCTGGCCCTGGCGGCCCCCCAGCTCGGCTGGCGGTGGTCGACTCCCACGGTCGCTGCCATCGAGGCCAGGCTCGCGGCGAAGCAGTACCGCTCGGCCGTCAGCGATGCCCAGGTGCTGCTCCGCGAGACGCCAAACGACCCCCGGGTGCTCTACGATCTGGCCCGCGCCCACGCCGGCCTGGGGGACTCGGACCGGGCCGTCGAGGCCCTCGACAAGATCCCGGCCTGGTCCCTCCGTAAACCCGAGGCGCTGTTCTACGAGGGGAAGATCCGGCTGGCCCAGAAGCGGAGCCGCGACGCCGAGCGGGCCTTCCGCGCCTGCGTCGCCACCGGCGCCCCCTCGGCCGACAACGCCCGGCTGGAATTGCTCGCGATCCTCGCCATGGAGGAGCGGTTCGACGCGTTCAAGCAGGCATTCTGGGAGGTGTACCCCCGGCTGGGTGAGGGGGACCGGTTGCCCGTGCTCACAATGCGGATGCGGATGGAGTTCGAGCAGGTCAAGCCCGAGCTCAACGCCGAGTCGCTCCGCGGGTACCTCGACGCCGATCCCGGCGACACCGACGCCCGGGCCGGCCTGGCCGCAGCCCTCGACCACTCCGGAGACCAGCCCGCCGCCCTGGCCCTCTACGCCCAGGCCGTGGCCGAGCGTCCCGACGATGTGCCCCTCCGGGAACGCTACCTGGACCTCTTGAACCGCGCGGGGGAGTCCCAGACGCTGCGGACCGTGCTCGCCAGCCGCCCCGCCGGCTCGGACGACCGGGCGACCATCCAGCGCTACCTGGGGATCATCGCCCAGACCGACAACCAGCTCGCCGAGGCCGAGGCCGCCTACCGGCGGTCGATCGCCGCCGACCCGTCCGTCTCCGAGACCCACCATCGGCTGTCGCAGGTGCTCCAGCGGCTGGGTCGCCGAGACGAGGCGGCCCAGGAGGCGGCGGAACGCGACCGGATCAACCAGGCGCGCGACACCCTGCGGAAGGCCTGGAACGATCTTGCCGACACGTTCGAGAATCGGCCCGACGAGCTGACGGCCGATCTCCTCTTCGGCATGGCCCGTGCATGCGGCGAGTGCGGCCTGACCCGCGAGGCCGACGCCTGGTCGGCGCTCGCCCGGCAACCGCTCCCCGGAGCGGCCACCGGGGCGGCCCCGATCCGCCCGGAATGACGGCGACCCGAAGCGCCCCCAGAGTCGGGATCTTCGGCAGCCCGGGCCCGACGGGTCAGACCGGACCAGGCCCGCCAGGCGGATTGACCCGTGCCACCTCCGGTCGCGGGGGGCCCGCCGAGCTGGAGGGATCCGGATCGCCGGTAATCTTGTTATTCTAGGACATCCTGGAAATCTGTTGCGCTGAAGTAGGGTGAGTGGCAGGGCGATAAGCCAACGGGACCGGAGTCATGGGCGAGTGATCTTCCCTGGCGTCCACCGCTGGGGATCGCGGCCCCGAGCCGAGCCGAGGAGTCGACATGCAGAGAGCGCGCACCATTCGCCGGACCGTGCTGGTCGGTCTGCTGGCCACGTCCCTGGGCGCAGCCCCGGCACCGCCGAGCTACTACGCCGTCCTCAAGAAGATGGACGCGATTCAGGGGGGCTGGAAGGAGCTGACGCCCGACCAGCACCCGACGATGTCGAGCTGGAGCCGGCTCTTCGATGCCATCCGCGGCGAGCTGCAGCGCTATCGCACCTCGGCCGATCCGCAGCAGCGGGTCGAGGCGCTGAACAAGCTGCACCACATGTCGCAGTCGCTCGACGGCACCCGCTGGGCCCCGGCCGCGGCGGTGCGTGAGGAGCTGCGGTCGTGGCTCAAGCCCCGCGTCGGCCTGGCGTGGGCCGAGTACCGGATGCTGGAGGCGATCGCCGCGATCCCGCCCGAGCAGGCCGAGAAGCGCGAGGGCTGGCGGTCGTACATCGACACCAAGCTCCGCCCGGCCCTCCACGAGGTCGAGCGGGCCGATACCGTGGCCAACCGCCTCAAGGCGATGGACCGCGTCGACGAGGCGCTCGCGGCCCTGAACAAGGCCAACGCCCCGCGGACCTGGACCCCGACCCAGCCGCTGCAGGGCGCCCTCAGCGACCTGTTCAGCCACCCGAACGTCGAGGTCACCATCGACCGCTCGGTCGTCACCAATGCGGTGATGAAGCGCGGCCTGGTCGAGCCCGGCTGGATCTACTTCAAGAACCAGTGGTCGTATGTGACCCCCGGCCCGATCACGAACATCGGGTTCGTGCCCACCGCCGACGGCATCCAGATCGTCGTCAGCCAGGCGATGCGCAGCGTCACGAACATCCAGGGCTTCCAGGAGCAGATCGCCGCCGACCCCCAGGGCAAGCGGGCGGCAAAGATGTACCAGTTCGACGCCTCGACCCAGAATGACGCTGTGCTCTCGATGAACTTCCTGTTCCGGCTCTCGAGCGGCCTCCAGCTGGCGCCCAGCTACCTGCATGGCATCAGCGCGGCCATCGGGACCACGCCCCAGTCGGGCGGGGGCCTGCAGCGGGCGATCGCCGGCCTGCTGGGCTACAACCAGCGTCGGATCACCCAGGAAGTCTACGACAACGCGATGCCCCGGCTCCGCCAGGAGGTCGTCGCAGGCGCCCGCGAGCTCTCCGGCATCCGCACCAGCGAATCGGCCGCCAACGCCAACGCCCAGATTCGCCAGTTCGTCAGGGACGACCGGACCGTGGGCAAGGGCGACTTCGGCATGACCGGCGTCCAGCTCCAGACCCAGCCGGACTACGCCACGATCCAGGGCACCGTGGTCAACTTCGCCGCGCCCAAGCAGCGAGGGGCCACCTCGGCGCAGCCGCTGGAGTTCCAGACCTATCAGCCCGGCGTCACGGTCGATGTGCACCTGCCCTCGGCCATCTCGAACGTGATTTCCGGCTACCTCCAGGGCGGTCCGGCCAAGGATGTGACGAACATCATGCTCGTCACCACCAAGCAGCCCGATACCAACCGCCAGGACGTGCAGACCACTCGCAACGCCGACTGGCCGACCTTCCTGGCGGCCGTCAAGGGATCGAGCAACGCCACCGGCGGTGCGACCCAGGCCGTGCGGGTTTTCAAGCCCACCGAGCCGCTCCAGGTCTCGTCGGATGCCGCCGGCAACCTGGTCCTCCTCGCCCGCGACTTCACCATCGAGGTGCCCGCTCCGCCCCAGGCCGCCAACGGGGGCGCGGTGCTCGGACCCAAGGCCAAGGTCTACCGCCTCAAGATGGCCCAGGCCGAGATCAGCCTGGCCTTCGAGGTTCAGCCCGACCCGGCCGGCGGCCCCGCCCGGCTGGTCGGCAAGGTTGCCGGGTTCGACCCCGGGACCAGCGTCACCGTCACCGCCATCGACGAGGACGAGACCAAGGGCACGACCATGAACGCCTTCACCTCGCGGATCATCGCCAGCGCCTTCGGCACCCGGGTCACCGGCCTGCCGCTCGACGTGCCGCTGGACCGCCTGGCCGGCTCCCCGGTCGCCCTGACCTCGGCCTCGAAGCTCGATCCCTCGGGCTGGATGCGGCTGATCCTCGCCCCGCGCTGAGGCCCGACCCGGCCGGCGTCCCCCGCCGATCGTACCCCGACGCCCGCCCGGCCCCCGGCCTGGCGGGCGTCGTCGTTGCCCGGTCGTCGTCCCGACTGGCCGACCGTTCATGAGTCTGGTGAAGTGACACTCGACCCAACGTGCCCAGACCCGCGCAGGAGAGTGCCCGCCGTGTCCCGTCCCGATGCCCCGTGCCTGGCCATCTTCGACCACGACGGCGTGCTGGTCGACTCGCTCGAACTGCACCAGAACGCCTGGCTGGAGCTGGGGAGCCGCGCCGGCCTGCCGATCACGGCCGACTTCATCCGCCACACCTTCGGCATGACCAACCCGAGCATCTTCCGCCAGCTCCTGGGTGAGGCCGCCGACCCGGCCGAGATGACCCGGCTGAGCGACCTCAAGGAGGGGTGCTACCGCGACGCCGCCCGGGGCCGGATCACCCTCATGGACGGCGTGCGCGAGCTGCTCGACGGCCTGACCGCCGCAGGAGTGCGCCTGGCCATCGGTTCGAGCGGGGTCCGGCCCAACCTGGAGCTGACCATCACGAGCTGTGGGTTGGATGACCGGTTCGCGGCCATCGCCGCGCTCGAGGACATCACCCGGGGCAAGCCCGACCCGGAGGTCTTTCTGCTGGCGGCCCGCCGCTCGGGCGTCGAGCCGGCGCGGTGCGTCGTATTCGAGGATGCCACTTTCGGCATCCAGGCCGCCAAGGCCGCCGGCATGTACGCCGTCGGGGTCGGCACCACCCACGACCTCGACGTCCTGCGCGCGGCGGGTGCCGACGAGGTGGTGGCGAATCTGACCGATTTCTCCATCGCCCCGCTGGTCGAGCGGCTCCGACGGGGCGGGCTGGCCTGATCGGCACCGGGGCGGGAAACTCGCAGCGTGGGCCGGGCCGCGATATGCTGTCGGGACGGTGGCCAGCTTCCGCGTGCCGATCGGGATCGGCATCCCGGCACGGCCGCCGGACCTCCGGGTGAACGACGACTCATGAAGCGGGTGGCAGTTCTGGGCGCAGGGGGGATGGGCACGGCCCTGGCGTGCCTGCTGGCCGGCGCCGCCGATCGGGTGACGCTCTGGGGCCGCGATCGCGAACGCGCGCGGACGATCCAGGACGCCCGCGAGAACCACCGCCACCTGCCCGGCTGCCCGCTGCCCGACGCGGTCGTGGCCACGGCCGACGCCGGCGAGGCTGTCGACGGTGCCGAGCTGCTCCTGGTCGCCATCCCCACCGCCTATCTGCGGTCGACCCTGGCCACCATTGCCCCGTTCACGCCCGCCGGCGTGCCCGCTCTCAGCGTGGTCAAGGGCATCGAGTTCCAGACATTCGCCCTGCCCAGCCGGATCATCGTCGAGGCCCTGGGCCCCCGCGCGGTCGCCGTGCTGAGCGGCCCGAGCCACGCCGAGGAGTTCGCCCGCGGTCTGCCCGCCTCGGTCGTCGTCGCCGGCGCGGATGCTCCCCTGAACCGGCAGGTGCAGCACGCCCTGAACCGCGGCCGGTTCCGCGTGTACACGAACCCCGACGCCGTGGGGGTCGAGCTGGCCGGGGCGCTCAAGAACATCCTGGGCGTCGCGGCCGGGATCTGCGAGGGGCTGGGCTTCGGCGATACCGCCACGGCGGCCCTGCTGACCCGCGGCCTCGTCGAGATCCGCCGTCTGGGCGTCGCCCTGGGCGCCCAGGGCGACACCTTCTACGGCCTGGCCGGCATGGGCGACGTGATCACGACCTGCTTCAGCCCCTTCGGGCGGAATCGTGCCGTCGGGGTTCGCATCGGGCGCGGTGAGCGGCTCTCCGAGGTGCTGGCCTCGACCAACAGCGTGGCGGAGGGCGTCTTCACCACCCGCAGCGTCCACGCCCTGGCGGCCCAGCGGGGCGTCGACATGCCCATCACCGACGAGGTGCACCGCATCCTCTTCGAGGACAAGCCGCCGCTGGACGCCCTGACCGACCTGATGCTGCGGCCGCCCCGCGAGGAGGCGCCGTGAGCCATCCGGCCCCGCCACCGGGCTGTGCGGTCGCCTTCAAGGAATGGGCCGGCGTGTGCGAGGCCCTGCGCCTCGGTCGCCAGGTGCTCATCCTTCGCAAGGGCGGGATCGCCGAGGACGCCGGGCGGTTTCGCCCCGAGCACCCGGCCTTCTGGCTCTATCCCACCGCCGTGCACCAGGCCACCCAGGGGCTCAAGCCCGACGCCCCAATCGCCGCCGAGCCGGCCCCCGGGCGGGTCGACCTGGCCACGCTGGCGGTCGTCGATCGGCTCGCCTGGGTGGACGACTGGGACCGCCTGGCGGCGCTGGATGACCTCCACATCTGGCAGGAAGCGACGGTTCACAACCGCTTCCACTACCGCCATCCCGGCCTGTGGGTCCTCGCGGTCCGGGCGTACCATCGTGACCCGGCGCACACGATCGGGGAGCGGCCCGACTTCATGGGCTGCAAGACCTGGGTACCACTGGGGTTGGATCTGGTCGCCGACCGACTCACCCCGGCGCTCGCCGAGACGGAGTTCACCGCAGGCTGCGCGGATCTCGAAGGGCGGCTCGGTCCGATGACCCGGACGGCGGGGTCGCCCTGATGGCCGACCCGATCGAGCCGCCGCCATCGGACGAGGAGCTGGACGATGGCGGCCCGGCAATCGCGACGCGGCTGCTGGCCATTGCCTGGGTGCTCGTGTTCCTGGCGATGGCCTGGAGCCAGGGCAGCCTGCAGGCCTCGGCGTCGAACTGGCTCAGCGGCGGCATCGGCGCCCGCGCGGCGCACCAGTTCGGGGCCATGACCACCGCCGAGATTCGCGACGGCCAGGTCTGGCGCCTGCTGACGGCGACCGGGGTGCACTTCAGCTTCGTGCACCTGATCTTCAACCTGGTGATGCTCGTCCAGCTCGGCCGGTTCGTCGAACCCTGGTACGGGCCGGGCACGTTCCTGGGCCTGTACGTCGTCGTCGGGGTGCTGGGCAACGCGATCGCCGCGTTCGCCAAACCGTACTCGGGCCACGCGCTCGACGAGCTGAGCGGGGGTGGGTCGGGGGTGCTGTGCGGCCTGATCGCGCTGCTGGCGGTCGTGGGCTGGCGGTCGCGGACCCGTTACGGTTCGTATGTGCAGAAGCAGATGATCGGCCTGCTGGTCTTCATCGCGATCATGGGCCGCGTGATCCCGAACGTCGGCAACTGGGAGCATGCCGGCGGGGCCATCGCCGGGGCCGTCATGGGCTTCATGCACCGGCCGCTGCTCCGCGCCGTCGAGCGCCGCGGCTTCCGGCTCGCCGTCGGCCTGCTGGCCCTGGCGACCCTCGGCGCCTCGGTGACGGCCCTGGTGCGCAGCGACCGTCGCGAGGCGCGGGAGCTGGCCGATCTCACCTCACGCCTCCAGGCGCGGGTTGAGCTCTCGGTGCTGGTCCTGCGGATCGAGCGGGCCCAGCGGCGGCTCGCGATCATGACGATCACGAGCAGCACACTGGGCGAGCTTGGCACCCAGCGCCAGGAACTCGCCGGGGCGCTCGCCGCGCTGGCGACCCTGGCCGATCGGCTCGGGTCGGGTCCAGAGACCAGGGCGATCGAGGTCTTCCGCCAGGCGGCCGCACCGGCTCTGACGACCCGGCCGACGCCGGGGCAGGTGGTCGCCTTCCAGGACGCCGCCCGCGCGCTCGTCGCCCTGGTCAACGCGGCCCAGCAGCGCGATGCGCAACGGCTGCGGAGCATTCAGCAACTCGCCCACGTGCCGCCGCCTGCCAGGGCGCTGCCGGCGCCGCCGCAACGGCCGCCGACGGCCCCCTGAGCCTGTGCCAGTGCTCGGTCAGGTCAGTCGGTCGGCCCGCAGTTCAGCCGGATGCCCGAGCGGTGTCGGGGCCGGCCGGTCCTCGCCTTCAGGGCGGCGATGAAGTCGGTCATCGAACCGATCGGCGCCGGGAACTCGGTGCAGTAGCAGCCGACGACGTCCGGCTGATGAGCGTCGCTGGAGCCCGTCGCCGCCAGGCCGTGCGTCTCGCAAAGGGACCGGGTGAGCCGGCGGGTGTCGGCATCCACGTTGTTGCTGACCAGCTCCAGGGCATCGAAGACCGGGCCGTGATCGCGGACGATGGCGGCGAAGTCCTGCCCCCACCGGTGCGGGTGCGCGCCCACGATGGCCGCCCCATGGCCGCGGACAATGGGCAGCAGGTCGCGCAGCAGGATCCCCGGCTCGACGTCGTCCAGGTGCGGCAGGCCGTACACAAGGAAGTGCCCCTCGCGGGCCGAGACCTCGACCCCGGCCAGCACCACCAGGTCGGGCCCCGCCTCGGCCTGGAGCTCGGCCAGCTCGTCGGCATCCCAGAGGGCGTCATGCTCGGTGATGACCACGCCATCGAGGCCGGCCGCGCGGGCCGAGGTCAGCAGTTCCCAGGGCTCGATGATGCTGTCGGGGGAGTGTCGAGTCGTGTGCAGGTGATGATCGAAGCGGGGCATGCGCGATGAGACCTCAATCGGGGATCGTCGTGGATGGCTCAGGGGCAGGCACGCTCGCCGTCAGGGGGCGATGGCGGGCGCCTGGCCCTGGTAGAGACAGAGCTCGGGGCCCTGCTCGTCGATGCGGAGGTAGCTGCCACCCGTGTACCAGTCGCCCAGGACGACCAAGCGGGGGGCGCGGCTCGCGTCGTCGGTGCGCGTGTGCACGTGGCCGAACACGACGAGGTCGAATTCGGCGGTCAGGGTGTCGGCGTAACGGCGGAAGTGGGCCGTCAGCCGGCGGTCGGCGTCGGACTTGGTGCCGCTGTTCACGTTGTCGAGCAGGCCTTCCAGCCGTCGCGCCACGAACTCCGGGGCATACCGGAACCCGGCATACACCAGGCGGCCCTCCAGCAGGGCCTTCCACCAGCGTTTGCCGCGCACGCGATGCCCGTGCGCCAGCCGGACGCGATGGCCGTAGGATTGCACCGGGAACGGTTCGGGAACGACCTTCAGGCCGAGCCGGTCGCGGAAGTAGCCGGCGATCCAGGCGTCGTGGTTCCCGATCAGGACCGTCAGATCGCCGCCCCGCCCCTGGAACCGTTTCAGGGCGGTGAGCCCGGCGCAGTCGGGCAGCTTGCGGCCCGCCTGACGGCTGGCGAACCAGTAATCGCAGAGATCGCCGACGACAAACAGGCGGTCGGTGGTCTGCAAGCCGTCGACGAACTGCGCCAGCCGGGCGCCACGTTCGGGGACGTCGAGTCTCAGGTGGATGTCGGAGATGAAGTAGTCGGCCACGACCGTGCGATCCGCTCAGGCGGCCTCCCAGGGGAAGCCGGCCTGGATCGCGACGCCGCGGTGCGCGGAGGCGAGCGAGCGGCGGGCCGGGGCAACGGCCAGATCGGGCGAGGCGGCCCACTGGTCGGCGACGTGCACCGTGACCCGCCGCCCCGAGCCTCGCACGGCCGCGCGGGCCGCCGCCAGGGCGATCTCGGGCCGGTTGCACTCCTGGCTCAGGTGCAGCAGCACGACATGCCGCAGGCATCCCGGCCGGGTCTGCTCCAGGAGGCGGCTCAGGAGGTCGGCCCCCTGCTCGTTGGAGAGGTGCCCGCGCGGGCCCAGGTTCCGGCGGATCAGGTGCCGCGATCGGCCCGAGCTGCGCTGGAGCTCGACGTCGTGGTTGAACTCGATCCCGATCAGCTCGGCGTCGCAGAGGGCCTCGGCCATCCGGTCGGTCCAGCAACCCGTATCGGCCAGGTAACCGACGGCCGCCGGCCGGCCGCGACGCCCGTCGGCCGCTTCAATGCGGAACCCGAAGGTGGGGCCGGAGTCGTGCATCGCCTCGATGGGCTCGACCCGCAGGCCGCCGGGGGTCAGGAACGGGCGCTCGTCGTAGGTCCGCAGCAGGCCGCTCGCCTCCAGCACGGCGGTGGGGGCGAACCGCCCCAGCGCCTCGCGATGCCCCTCGTGGCAGTAGAGGGGGATCTGACCTCGGACGAGCAGGTTCAGGCCGGCCTCGCAGACGTGATCGCCGTGGGTGTGGGTCAGGAGCGCGGCCCGGAGCCCCTCGGGGGCCGCCCCGACCTGCGCCAGCCGCTCGCGCAACTGCCGAGCCCCGAGCCCCAGGTCGATCAGCAGCCCGCCGCCGCCGACCCGCACCAGGGCCGCGTTGCCGCGGGAGCCGCTGGCCAGCATGGAGAACTGAACGGGCATCGGCGGCTCACACCCTCCCTGGCGATCCGCCGTCCGGGGCAATCCCGGGCCGGCCTCCAGCCGACCCGAGTCTACGCAACCGGCCGACCCCGAACAAGCCGACCCGTGGTCCGCCTCGACCTCCGAAAAACCCGTCACTGCCCCCGTCCCTTCCACCGGCCGCTTCCGGTAGGATCGTGCCGCCGACCACACCGCCCGACCCGCGCCGTCCGTGGCCACGACCTGGCCACCTGTCCATTATCGGCGCTTCCATCGGCCGATCAACCCCGGGGGCTCGCCGCATGTCGCTGGTCTTCCCGTCGTCGCACCCGCTGATCCTGGCCAAGGTGGCCGCTTTGCGGGACGTCCAGACCGCGGCGCCGGAGTTCCGCCGCCTGGTGCGCACCCTCGCCACCCTGCTGGCCCACGAGGCCACGGCCGACCTGGCCACCCGGTCCGAGACCGTCCAGACGCCGCTGGGGCGGGCCGAGGTCCGGGTGCTGGCCGACCGGGTCGCGATCGTCCCGATCCTGCGTGCCGGCCTGGGGATGGCCGAGGGCGTGCTCGACCTGATCCCGGACGCCGAGGTCCGCCACATCGGCCTGTACCGCGACGAGGCCACCCTCGAGCCGATGACCTACTACAACCGGCTGCCCACCCACTGCGACGCCACGGTCGCCCTGATCGTCGACCCGATGCTGGCCACCGGCGGCTCGGCGCTGCGGGCCTGCGAGCTGATCCAGCGGGCGGGCATCCGGCGGCTGAAGCTGATCTCGCTGATCGCCGCCCCCGAGGGCATCGAGCGGATGACCCGGGCGCTGCCCGAGGTGGCCATCCACGTCGGCTGCATCGACGAGCGGCTCAACGAGGTCGGGTTCATCTACCCCGGGCTCGGTGACGCCGGCGATCGCCAGTTCGCGACCGGCCACGGCGGCTGAGTCGAGACCGCCCGGAGAGCCTCAACATGCGCGCCGTCGACATCATCCGCAAGAAGCGTGACGGGCACGCCCTGAATCCGGCCGAGATCGACTGGATGGTCGGGGGCATTGCCCGCGGCGACGTGCCCGACTACCAGTGGTCGGCACTGCTGATGGCCGTGCTGCTCAAGGGCATGGACGGCGCCGAGACGGCCGCCCTGACCGACAGCATGCTCCGCTCGGGCACGGTCGTTGACCTCTCGGCCATCCCCGGCCGCAAGATCGACAAGCACAGCACCGGCGGCGTGGGCGACAAGACCTCGCTGATCCTGGCGCCCATCGCCGCCGCCTGCGGGGTGCCGGTGCCGATGGTCTCCGGCCGAGGCCTGGGCCACACCGGCGGCACGCTCGACAAGCTGGAGGCGATCCCGGGGTTCAACGTCCGACTCGACCTCGACGCCTACCGCCGGGTCCTGGAGCGCTGCGGGCTGGTGCTGATCGGACAGACCGACGAGATTGCCCCCGCCGACCGCAAGCTCTACGCGCTCCGCGACGCCACGGGGACGGTCGAGTCGATCCCGCTGATCACGGCCTCGATCCTCTCCAAGAAGCTGGCCGAGGGCATCGACGGCCTGGTCCTGGACGTCAAGACCGGCGACGGCGCGTTCCTGCCCCGGTACGAGGACTCGCGCACGCTGGCCGTGACCATGTGCGAGATCTGCCGGCGGCTGGGCAAGCAGGTCGTCGCCTTGATCACCCGCATGGACCAGCCGCTGGGCCGGGCGGTGGGCAATGCCGTCGAGGTCATCGAGAGCGTCGAGTGCCTCCGCGGCGAGGGACCCGCCGACCTGACCGACCTGTCGGTCGAGCTGGCCGCCGAGATGGTCCTGATGGCGGGCGTCGCCGGCACGATCGCCGAGGCCCGCGCGCGCTGCCGGGCCACGATCGCCGACGGCTCGGCCCTGGAGCGGTTCCGCCGCGTCGTGGCCGAGCAGGGGGGCGACCCCGGTTCGCTGGACGACTTCGGCCGGCTGCCCCGGGCCCAGATCCGCCACGAGCTCCTCGCCCCCCATGGCGGTTATGTGCAGCGGATCGCCGCCCGCGCGCTGGGCGAGGCGACCATGCGGCTGGGGGCGGGCCGGCTCCGGGTGGACTCGCACATCGACCCCTCGGTCGGCCTGATCCTGCACCGCAAGGTGGGGGACGCCGTGGCCGCCGGCGAGCCGCTCTGCACGATCCTGGGCAACAAGCCCGAGTGGATCGAGCGCGAGGCCCACCACCTCCTGACGAAGGTGTACGCGATCGGCGACGAGCCGGTGGTGGTCCCCGATCTGATCGCCGAGCGCCTCTGAATCGACACCCCACGGACCCCGCACGATGCTACTGGCTGCTGCCGCCTCCATCCCCACCGCCGGGCTCGATCTGACGGATCGGCTCCGCGCCCTGGTCGGAATCGCATTGATGCTGGGGCTCTGCGTGGCCCTCTCGAACCGCCGACGGGCGATCCCGGTCAAGACCGTGGCGATCGGACTCGGGTTGCAGTTCCTGTTCGCCGCTGTCCTGTTGAGATTCCCGCCCGGTCGGGCCCTGCTGGATGCCGGGGCGCGCGGGGTCGAGGGCATCCTCGCGTGTGCGCTGGAGGGCTCGCGGTTCCTGTTCGGCGACAAGCTCGTCGATCCGGCGGGGCCGGCCGGATTCGTCTTCGCGTTCCGGGTCCTGCCGACGGTGATCTTCGTGGCCGCCCTGTTCGCGGTGCTTTATCACCTCGGGGTCATGCAGCCGATCGTCCGGTTCTTTGCCTGGATCATGGCCAGGACGCTG
Source organism: uncultured Isosphaeraceae bacterium (assembly GCA_964624465.1). Classification (GTDB taxonomy): domain Bacteria; phylum Planctomycetota; class Planctomycetia; order Isosphaerales; family Isosphaeraceae; genus CAZUZD01. The sequence continues at coordinate 29,777 of CAZUZD010000008.1, read as the reverse complement.
GGTGCCAGCGGGGCCGAGTCGCTGGACGCGGCCGCCTCGCTGTTCCTGGGGCAGACCGAGGCCCCACTGACGATCCGGCCGTACCTGCCGAAGCTGACCCTCTCGGAGCTGCTGGTCGTGATGGTCTGCGGGATGGCGCATGTCTCGGGGGGTGTGCTCGGGGCGTACATCGACTCCGGCGCCGCCGCCCGGGACCTGCTGACCTCGATCCTGGTGACGCTCCCGGCAGCGATCTATCTCTCGAAGATCCTGGTGCCCGAGACGGAGGTGCCCGAGACGCTGGGCACCGTGCGGGCCCACGACGATCGGCCCGACGCGAACGTGCTCGACGCCGCCGCCCGGGGGACCCGCGAGGGGCTGTCGCTGGCCCTGAACATCGCGGCGATGCTGATCGCGTTCCTGGGCCTGATCGCGCTGGTCAACCTGGGTCTCGCACGCCTGGGGCCCCTGGTCGGCTGGCCCGGCTGTTCCCTCCAGAGCCTGCTGGGCACGGTGCTGGCGCCGGTCGCCTGGATGCTCGGAGTGCCCTGGGTGGACGCCGTGCGGGTGGGCGGCCTGCTGGGGGAGCGCACCGTGCTGAACGAGCTGATCGCTTACGGCGACCTGGGCCGGATGAAGGGTCTGATCTCCCCGCGGTCATACTCGATTGCGACGGTCGCCCTCTGTGGGTTCGCGAACATCAGCTCGATCGGGATCCAGATCGGCGGGATCGGGGCCCTGATGCCCGAGCACCGGCGCGCCGACCTGGCCCGCCTCGGGGTGCGGGCCCTGTTCGCCGCCACCCTGGCCAACTTCCTGTCGGCCGCCATCGTGGGGATCCTGCTCGGATGACGACCGAATCGATTTTCGACCGGGCCGAGGCGGCCGCCACCGCGGTCCGCCAGGCCCTGGAGCTGGTCCCCGAGGTCGGCATCGTGCTCGGCTCCGGCCTGGGTGGCCTGGTGGACTCGCTGGCCGCCTCCCGATTGATCGCCTGCGCCGCGATCCCGCACTTCCCGGTGCCGACGGTGCCGGGCCACGCCGGCCGCCTGGTGGGCGGCACGCTCGCCGGGGTGCCGACGGTCATGCTCCAGGGCCGGTTCCACGGCTACGAGGGGCACGACCCGGAGGTCGTCACGTTCCCGATCCGGGTGCTCCAGCGACTGGGCGTGCGGACGCTGATCCTGACCGCCGCCACCGGCGGCATCCGCGCCGACCTGGCGCCCGGTCAGCTCGTGTGCCTCTCCGACCACCTGAACCTGCAGGGGATCAACCCGCTCCGCGGGGCGAATGACGAGCGGTTCGGGCCGCGGTTCCCGGACATGACGGCGGTCTATTCCCCCCGGCTACGAGCCCTGGCCCGCGACGAGGCCTCCAGGCAGGGCCTCGCGCTGACCGAGGGTGTCTATGCCGCCCTGCCGGGCCCGAGCTACGAGACGCCGGCCGAGATTCGCATGCTCCGGACACTCGGGGCGGATGTCGTCGGGATGTCGACCGTGCCCGAGGCGATCGTGGCGCGCCACGGGGGCCTGGAGGTGATCGGCTTCGCGCTGGTCACCAACGCCGCCGCCGGGGTGACGGGGGCTCCGATCGACCACGCGGAGGTCCTCGCCGAGGGCCTGGAGGCCGGGCAGCGGCTGGCCCGGATCATCGCGGGAGTGGTCGCCCGACTGGCGGGCCCGGCCGCCGGCTGACGCCCGACCCCATCACGTGAGCGGGCCGCTTCCGGGAAGGAAACGGCCCGCAGGCGCTCGGTAGTGACAGTCGCCCGATCAGTGGGCCAGCGACGGCTCGGGCGCGCCGGCCGGACGCTCGACCACCGCAGCCACGGGCGGTGCCGGCGGGCCCTCGCCGCGATAGGCGCGGTCGAGCAGATCCACGGGGTGCACCACCTCGATCGGTCGGCCGGACTCGCGTACCTGGCGGGCGATCTGGAGGATGCAGCCCACGTTGCCGGTGGCCACGACCCCGGCGCCGGTGCTGGCGATGTTGCCGAACTTCCGCTTCCCGAGCCGCTCGGACATCTCCGGCTGCATCAGATTGTACGTCCCCGCCGCGCCGCAGCAGAGCTCCGACTCCTCCAGCGGCACCAGCTCGACGCCGGGGATCATGCCCAGGAGCTGCCGGGGCTGGCTGCGGATCTGCTGGCCGTGGCAGAGGTGGCAGGCGTCGTGATAGGTGACCTTCAACGGCATCCGGTGGGTCGGGGCGATCGGGCCCAGGGCGACCAGGAACTCGCTGATGTCGCGGACCTTGGCCACGAATCGGTCGGCCGCGGCCTGCTCGGCGCCGTGGAGCAGGTGGCCGTAATCCTTGAGCATGGCCCCGCAGCCGGCGGCGTTGACGATGATGGCGTCGAACTGGTCCGGGTCGAAGGTGCGGAGGTTGGTGCGGGCCAGCTCGAGCGCCGGCGCCTCCTGGCCCGAGTGGTAGTGGATGGCGCCGCAGCAGACCTGGGCGCGCGGCACGACGACCTCGCAGCCGTTCTGCTGGAGCACCCGGGCGGTGGCGGCGTTGGTCTCGGGGAACATGGCGTCGGCCACGCAGCCGGTGAACAGCGCCACCCGGGCCCGCCGGGGGCCGATCGGGGGCAGGACCTCGGGCAGCCGCACCGGCGCATCGAGCCGCTCGGGCAGCATGGCCTGGAGCCGCTGCAGCGTCGGCGGCAGCAGGCGGGTCAGGCCGGTGCGGTCGGCGAGCTTCAGCAGGCCCAGTCGCTGGGCCCATCGGGCCGGCGTGAGCGCAAGCTTGACGCGGCCGGCGTAGGGGAACAGGTGCGAGAGGATCAGCCGCTGGAGCAGGCCGGGCTGCGAGGCGTTGCGGGGCGCGGGGCCGAACTCATCGTCCGGGGCCGGGCGCTGCAGCGCCACCTTGAACGGCTCGATCAGGCGACCGTACTGGACACCCGAGGGGCAGGCGCTCTCGCAGGCGCGGCAGTCGAGGCAGAGGTCGAGGTGCTTGCGGACGTCGCCCGACATGGCCAGCCGGCCGTCGGTGACGGCGCGCATCAGGTAGATCCGGCCGCGGGGGCTATCGTTCTCATCACCGGTCTCGACGTACGTGGGGCAGCTCGCGGTGCAGAGGCCGCAGTGCACGCAGTCCTGGAACCGGGCGTAATCGATCTTCCGGGCCAGCCAGTCCAGGTCGATCCCGGGGTCGGTGACCTTGGCGTCATGAGACATCGGGGGCCGTCCTCGGGGCGGGGCAGGGCAGGGCGGGTCGAGCGGTCGGGGAGCAGGGGATTCAGATTGTACCGACGAACCGACCGGGGTTCATCAGACCGGCTGGATCGAGGGCCCGCTTCAGGCGCTGCATGACCGACCAGTCGGCCCGGGGCTCGCCCCAGACCGGCAGGCTCGGCTTCCAGGCGGTCGGGCATCGGGTCAGGATCAGGTTGCCGCCGGCCTGGACCGCACTAGCCCGCAGCCCGGCCAGCAGCGGAGTCACGGTCTCGGTCCCCCGGACCGCGCCCGTCCAGTCGGCCCGGACGATGCCGCTGCCGGCATGTGCCTGCACGGTCCAGAGCCCGGAATCGAGCTCGCCGACGAAGCCGGGTACCGCGGACGGCGGCAGGTTGGCCGTGATGGCCAGGGCCGGCGCGGCACCGGAGTTCGTCCCGGCCAGAGCGGTCCAGAGGTCGCCAGCGACCGGCCCATCGACGGCGGCGAACCGCCCCGGCGCCAGCTCGGCGGGCAGGGCCTCGAGTTGCCAGGCCACGGCCGTCGCGTTGTCCTCCAGGCCGACGACCACCACCCACGGAGCCGCCGGCAGCCCCAGGGGGGCGCCGACCGATTGAGCGGCCGGGCCGTTGAGCAGCTCGATCGCTACGGGCCGGGTGCGGGAGGTGTTCAGGCGGTCGAGCGCGGTGGCGACGTCGTCGAGCCGATCGAAGCCGGTCCAGGCAAGCGCCGTGGCCTCGGGGCGGGGGCGAACCTTGAGCGTCATGCTGGCGATGACACCCAGGGCGCCCATCGAGCCGGTGAGCAGGCGGGGGAAGTCGTAGCCGGCGACGTTCTTGACCACCCGGCCGCCGCCACTCACCAGCTCGCCGTCGGAGGTGACGAAGCTCACGCCCAGGATCAGGTCGCGCGGTCGGCCGGCGCCGAAGCGGCGGGGGCCGGCCCAGTTCGTGGCCCAGAGGCCGCCGAGCGTCGCACGGTCCGGGTGCGGGGCATCGAGCGGCAGCCGCTGACCCTCACGGCCCAGCAGATCCTGGAGGCGCGCGAGGGTCAGCCCGGCCTCGACGGTGATCGTCATGTCGGCGGCGGGGTAGTCAATCACGCGGTCCAGGCCGGTGGTATCGACGACCACGCCCGGCCGGGACGGGATCTCCCCGTAATCGAGGGCCGTGCGCCCCCCCTGGGGATACAGCGCCTCGCCGGCGGCGACGCGGTGGGCGACCGTCTGGCGCAGGGCCTCGATGTCGGCGGGTCGGTCGGCGGCGGGGGCGTAGCGGTCATCACCGAGCGGGTACGCGGTCGGCGCGTCGGGCCAGTTCACGGGGCGATCTCCGATCCGTCGAGCGCCGCCTCCGCCCGGTTCGGGGCCGGGCTCGGGGGCGCAGGCATGGGGGACTGCGGCGGGGCCGCCTCGCGGTGCGGGCGGTGGGGCGGGGTCACGTGATCGGGCAGGTGGACCAGGAACTTCGTGCCCGCGCCCGGCTCGGACTCGACCTCGATCGAGCCGCCGTGGTCCTGCACGATGCCGAAGCTGATCGACAGGCCCAGGCCGGTGCCGACACCGATCGGCTTGGTCGTGAAGAACGGGTCGAAGATCCGGTCCCGGAGCTCGGGGGGGATGCCGCACCCATCGTCCTCGACCGTCAGCAGCACCCCGCGCGGCTCGGGGCGGGTCCGGACCCGGACCGTGCCCCCCTCCTGGCAAGCGTCGATAGCGTTCGAGACCAGGTTCATCACGACCTGATTGATCCTGGCAGCGTAGCACGAGACCGTGGGCAAGGGCGCCAGGTCGAGCTCGAGGTTGACCCGCTTTTTCTTCGCCGATCCGATCACGATGCTGATCGTCGACTCGATGCCGGCGTTCAGGTCGCCCTCGACCACGTCCCCCTCGTCGAGCCTGGCGAAGACGCGGAGGTCGCCGACGATGCGCTGGATCCGCCGCAGGCCCTCGCGGGTCCGCAGCAGCAGACCGTCCAGGTTCCCCAGGCTGTACTCCAGGTCGGCCGACTCGATGTGGGTGCGAATCTCGGCCAGCAGCTCGGGCCGGCTGGCGGCCAGGGTGTCGTCGCCGCGGCCGTAGAGGACGAGCAGGGTGTTCACGTCGGCCAGGTCGCGCTGGAGCACGGCGATGTTGTTGGCGACGTAGGACAGCGGGTTGTTGATCTCGTGCGCCACGCCCGCCACCATCTCGCCCAGGCCGGCGAGCTTGGCCGTCTGGACCATGCGGACCTGGGCCCGCTTGAGTTCCTCGTGGGCCCGGCGCTCGGAGAGGGCCATGACCTGGAGCCGCTCATTCTGCTCGCGGAGCCGTTCCTCGTAGCGCCAGCGGTCGGTGACGTCCCAGAAGATGCACTGCACGCCGATGGCGTGACCGCCGGCGTCGAAGAGGGGCGACTTGATAATCTGGACCTTGCGGGTCTCATGGTCGGGGGTGATGTGCTCCTCGATCACCTCGAAGGAGCGGCCCTCGGTCATCACCCTCAGGTCGTCAGCGCGATACTTCTCGGCCAGGCCGTGCGGGAACAGGTCGAAGTCGGTGGCGCCGACGACCTCGGCGGCCGGCCGGCCCATCGTGGCGCAGAAGAGCTGGTTGGCGAACGTGAACCGGCCGGTGTGGTCCTTGCGGATGATGTTCTGCGGCAGGGTCTCGACCAGCGAATGGTAGAAGACCTCCGACTCCCGCAGCGCGGCGTCGGTGAGCCGGCGGCGCGCCTCGGTGCGGTCGATCAGCCCGGCGTTGATCCAGAGCAGCCCCAGGAACACGAGAATGTTGGCGACCACCAGCAGGGCCACCGCGGTGGCGCCGGTGAAGGTGTTGCGGGAGACCATGAGCATCGCCAGGCCGCCCAGCGCGCTGGGAACCAGAACGCAGGCGGGCAGGAGCCGCCGCATCATCAGGCCGCCGGGCCCATCGCCGACCAGGATGGCCATGAGGCCGCGATCGGCCCGCACCGTCAGCAGCCCGAGCGCCAGCAGGGCGAATGCCAGCGCCGAGGGCAGCGACATCCGCATCAGGGCGGTCAGCCCGCCCGTCTCCCTCAACTGAAACCCCGCGGCCAGGACGGCCAGGAGGGCCAGCAAGGCGGCCAGCACCGCCAGCCCCTGCGCGGGCGCCACCCGGAGTCGTCCCCTGGCGTTGATCAGCCAGACCGACGAGCCGATCAGCACCAGGGCCATCGCCGCACACGGGGCCATCGGGGTGGTCACCGCCACCCAGGGTCCGATTCCCAGGATCCGGCCGGAGCCGACGCCCTCGATGGGCAGCTGTTCCCCCTGCCAGACATGCAGCAGCCGGAGGACACCGATCAGCGCCACCAGCGGGCCCAGGACCCGGGCGGCCTGGCTCCGGCGGCGGTCTTCGGTGGCCCCGAGCTGTCGCGAGAGCAGGACGCCGAGGCCGGCCAGGAAGACGCCGAAGAGCAGCGCGGGATCGAGCCCCAGCGCCCGCTCCGAGCGGCGGCCCAGCCCCAGGGCCCAGGTGGTCAGCAGGATCAGGCTCAGCCCCACGATGCCCGACCCGGCCAGCCCGGCCAGTCGGTCGCAGACGGCCAGCCGCTCCGGCATCCGCTCGATCACGGTAGGCGCCGGGGCCGCCCGGAGCCCGGCCCCGATGGGGGTGGCCGGCAGCCCGCCCCGCCCGGTCGTCGTGCGGAGGTTCACGGCAGGGCCTCCGGCTCGGGAGCGGGGCGGTCGTAGCGGATGTCCTGCCCCGACAGGATGCGGTCGACGGCCTCCTGCGCCAGGCGGAGCAGGTCGACGGTCGATTGATCGGCCGCCAGCTGGGGCCAGGCGTCGGTCAGGAGCACCTGGCCCTCGAAGGCGATGCGGTGCAGGGCGTAGGCCAGGCCGCGATCGACCGCGATCGCGGGGCCGAGCTGGCGTTCGAGGGCCCCGAGCGCGCGCAGCAGTTCGCCGGCCACAGCCGGGGTCGCGGGCTCGCCGCGACGGAGCCCCGCCAGCCAGCCGGTCTCGGCACCCGAGCCCTCGCCCGCATGGCGGCGGACCACCGCGGCCGGTTCGAGCACGGCCAGGTCCGGATCCGCGCCGGCGGTCGTCGACCCGGCGGCCTCGTCCTCCGTGGCGACGATCGCCAGGGGCGTCTCGGCCCCGAGCCCCGGCAGGCGGTCGAGCAGCACCTCGATGGCCGCCGGCAGGGACCGGGCCGGCGCTTGCGGATCCTCCTCGTCCGGCCCCTCCAGGGCCGGCGAACCGGGCCCCGGAATGGCGACCGGCGCGGGCCGATTCCCGGCGTGGCGGCTGGTCCACTCGGCGAGGTACTGCGGGTCGTCGGCGATCTCGTCGAGGCCGCCGAGTCGCCCCTGGGCCATCTCAACCTGCTCGACCCGGCTGCGGGCGACCTCGGCCCGGATCGTGGCGGTGAGCAGGCGCTCGCAGTACTCCTGCACCGTGGCGACGCCGGCGCGGGCGGCCAGGGCCTCGGCGTCGTCGAGCACGCCGCCGTTGACGTAGATCGTGAGCCGCTGCGGCTCCGACCGGTGGTCGGGCAGGCGCCGATCGGTGATCCGATGCACGCCGGGCAGCCGGCGCCATCGGGAGTACCGCCGCTGGTCGTCCATCGCCGTGACCCTCCGCAGGCCAGGGGCCGAACTCGTGGCCGGGGTGCCGTTCCGCGGCCCAGCTCAGGCGGAGGCCATCCGCCCGGGATGCTGACGCTCGACGCAGTGGCCCCCGGACGGGAGCATCTTGTGGGGGCTGCAACGGTTCTCGGGGTTGAACACCTCGCGGACCCGCACCATCGCCGCCAGGTCGGCCGGGGCGAACAGCTCGGGCATCAGCGCCATCTTCTCGACGCCGATGCCGTGCTCGCCGGTGACGCTGCCGCCGCAGGCGATGCACTCCTCGAGGATCTCGTGGCTGGCGGCGAGCACCTGGCGGACCTGCTCGGGGTCGCGATCGTCGAACAGCAGGATCGGGTGGATGTTCCCGTCGCCGGCGTGGGCGATGTTGGCGATCCGCAGACCGTGCCGGGCACCGATCTCGCTGATCCGCTTCAGGATGTGCGGCAACTTGGTGCGCGGCACCACGCCGTCCTGGGTGCAGAAGCTCGACCCCAGCCGCCCGATGGCGCCGAAGGCCTGCTTGCGGCTCTTCCAGATGGCGACGTACTCGGGCTCCTTGCGGGTCCGCCACGGGATGCGCTTGGCCACCTGGCCGCCGTTGTGCTCGACGATGCGGGCGATGGCGTCGGCCTCGCGATCCTGACCGGCCTCCAGGCCGTCGGTCTCGATGATCAGGACGGCGCCGGCGTCGGTGGGGAACCCGAACTTGAAGGCCGCCTCGATGGCCTGGATCATGAGGTTGTCGATCATCTCGAGCGCCGCCGGCACGATGCCCGCCGCGATGATGCCGCTGACGGTGGCCGTGGCCGCGTCGACCGAGTCGAAGACGCCCAGGAACGTGCGGCCGGCCTCGGGATCGCGGGTCAGTCGCACGATCACCCGGGTCACGATCCCGAACGTCCCCTCGTGGCCGACCACCAGCCCGGTGAGGTCGAACCCCGGCTCGTCCTCGGCCACGCCGCCGACGAACTGCACCGAGCCGTCGGGCAGGACCAGCTCGCAGCCGAGCACGTGGTTGACCGTGACGCCGTACTTGAGCGTGTGCGGGCCGCCGGAGTTCGTCGCGACGTTGCCGCCGATGGTGCAGGCGGTCTGGCTCGACGGGTCCGGGGCGTAGTGGAAGCCCGTGCCGGCCAGCGCCCGCGTCAGCCAGACGTTGACGACCCCCGGCTCGACCACGGCGTAGCGGTCGCGGAGGTTGATCTCGACGATCCGCTTCATCCGGGTCAGGCAGATCATGACCCCGCCGCCGACCGCCAACGTGCCGCCGGCCAGGCTCGTGCCGGCGCCCCGGGGCACGAAGGGCACCCCGTAGCGGTTGCAGAGCCGGACGACCTCGACGACATGCTCGCGACAGGTCGGGAACACGACCACGTCGGGCACATTCTTCTCGATCACGTAGCCATCGCACTCGTAGACCACCAGCTCGTCGCGCTGGTGCAGCAGGTTCTCGGCGCCCAGCAGGGCGGTGAGCTCGGCCAGGAGCGGGCCCGAGATATTCAGCGACTGGGCGACGGCCATCGGGTCGATTCCGGAGGAGCAGGGGCCGACCGGCCGGGAGGGACCGGTGGCGGCGGTGAGTCGACCCGTCCAGGATACCACCGGCCCCGGCCGCGCCCTAGCGGTGAGGTCGGCGAGATCCCAGACCGCTCGTGATCGACTTCAGCGGCCCGCCCCGGCGCCGTGCGGGTGGCCCTCGACGGGTAGTGGGCCGGCTTCGAGCAGGCTGATCAGGGTCCGGACGAAGCAGCCCGTGCCGCCGGGGTCGCGGGTCGCGGAGTCGGAGTCGGACCAGCTCGGGCCGGCGATGTCGAGGTGGGCCCAGGGCGTCTCGCCGACGAACCGGTGCAGGAACCGCGCCGCCGTGATCGCGCCACCCCACTTGCCGCCGACGTTCTTGCAGTCGGCCACCTGGCTGCGGAGCAGCTCGTCGAAGTCGGCGTCCATCGGCAGCGGCCAGGCCCGCTCGCCGGTGCGGCGGCAGGCGGCCTGGATCGCGTCCTGGAGGCGGGCATCGTTGCTGAACAGGCCGGCGATCCGGGTCCCGAGCGCCACCAGGCAGGCCCCGGTGAGGGTGGCCAGGTCGATCAGGGCCGCCGGCTGCTGCTCGGCGGCATAGGCCAGAGCATCGGCCAGGATCAGCCGGCCCTCGGCGTCGGTGTTCAGGACCTCGACCGTGCTGCCGTCGCGGATCGTCAGCACGTCGCCAAGCTTCATCGCCCGGCCACCGGTCATGTTCTCGGTCAGCGGCAGGTAGCCGACGACATTCACGGGCGTTTGCAACCGGGCCAGGGCCGTGATCGTCGCGGCCACCACGGCGGCGCCGGTCATGTCCGCCTTCATGTCCTCCATCGACGCCGACGGCTTGAGCGACAGGCCGCCCGAGTCGAAGGTGACCCCCTTGCCCACCAGCGCCACCGGCGAGCCCTCGGCCCCCGGGCCCTGGTACACCAGCCTCACGAACGCCGGCGGCTCCTCCGAGCCCGCGGCCACCCCCAGCAGCCCGCCGAACCGCTCGGCCGCGATCCGCTCCGGGCCCCAGACCTCGGCCTCGACCCCGGCTGCGCGGGCCTGCTCGACGATCCGCTCCGCCAGTCGTCGCGGCGGCTTCTCCGACGGGGGCAGGTTCACCAGCTCGCGGGCCTGATTGATCGCCCCGGCCACAACCCCGGCACGCTCGATCCGGGCGTCGAGTCCGTCGACGTCAGGCGTGGCGATCAGCAGCTCCTGGAAGGGGTGCCGGCTGGGCTCGGCCTTGCGGAGCGCCGGCGACTGGAGCCCGACCAGCAAACCCTCCAGGATCGGCAGCCCCGGGCCCTGGTCGAGTGCCCCGGCCGGGAGTCCCAGCGCCACGCGGGCCCGGGGCTTGCTCGCCAACCGCTTGGCGATGGCCACGCCCGCCTGGAATGCCGCGCCGGCATCGAACCTGCGCTCCGGGCCCAGACCGATCGTGAGCACCGACCGGGCCGCCACCGGGGCGCCGAAGAGCGGCACCGTCTCCCCGAGCGCTCCGGTCAGGTCACCGGACGCCCGGAGCCCCTGCAGCAGGTCGCCGAGCGCCCCGCCCAGCGGGCCGGTGGCCAGGTCCGCCTCGTCCGGGACCCCCACCACCAGCCACTCGACCGCCAGGGACTTCGGGTCGCTCGGGGTCGCGACAATTCGCATGACGGCGGCTGCCTCCGGCAAAGGGCGGATGGGGGGGAGTCCAAAAAGTTCGCTTTTGGTTGCTTTGGGCCATCTTGGCCGTCCTCGGGTGCGGGCGCCAAGCCGCCTTGCAGGGAGGTGGGGTTGGGAGTAGGATTCCGCCGCCTTCGGCCGAGTGATTGGCCGTGGCGTCCCGGCCCGACCCCTTGCGAGCGCAACCGAGAAGAGACGGGGCCCCGATCTGCGGGGCACGGCCTGAGGCGTGGAGGCACGCGATCGCATCGGTTTGCCGGCCCGACCGGGGTCGGCACGCGCTCTGGAGCGGGCAGGAGGCCTGTATGAACCGGGACCGGATCCGCCGACCACTGATCGCGGTTGCCGCGCTGGCGGCCCTGGCGGCCGGTTGCGTCGAGCGGCGCTACACGATCCGAAGCACGCCACCGGGCGCGCTGGTGTACGTCAATGGCGAGGAGCTGGGGCCGGCGCCGGTCTCGCGGGGCTTCACATACTACGGCGACCGCGAGATCGTGCTGGTGGCCGACGGCTACCAGACGCAGCGGATCCTCCAGCCGATCAAGGCGCCCTGGTACGACAACGCGCTGACGGACTTCTTCACCGAGAACCTCCTGCCGTTCACGCTCCGGGACGACCGCGAGTTCGTGTACACGATGGCGCCGGCCACGAATCCGAGCCCCGGCGAGCTCTCCGGCCGGGCGGAGGCCTTGCGGAGCCAGGCCAAGTTCCCGCCCCCCGAACGCCGGGGCGGGTTTCTGGGCTTCTTCGGGTTCTGACGGCTGCGGCCAGTGGCCTGCCGCTCTCCCCCGGGAGAGCGTAGGTCTATTTTCTCGCCTAGGCACGTCCGACGGCCTGGGCTACAGTCCCCGCCGATTCGGGTGCGGCGTCCGATCAGCGTGATGAACTCCTTGGAATGACGTTTGCGGTGGGGCCCGAGAAGTCCTCAGACTCTCCCCACGGCCCCGCCGATATCCAATGAGCATGTTCGGTCGACCGCCGAGCACCGTGACGACCTGGCCCGAGACCCCGCGCACCGGGGACGGGTCGCGGTCCGAAGTCGTCGCCTCCGCAAGGACGAGGAGGGATGGGCGCGTGAAGCTGGTCGTTGCCGCGATTCAGATGCCGGCCCGAATGCTGGCGGTTCCCGAGAACCTCGAGCGGGCCGATGGCCTGCTGCGCGAGGCGCACCGGGCCGGGGCCCGGCTGGCCGTCCTGCCGGAGATGTTCAACACCGGCTACGGCCTGCTGCCCGACTACTCCCCGGTGGGCGAGACGGTCGACGGCCCCACACTCGCCCACCTGCGGCAGCGCAGCCGGCGCTGGGACCTGTGCATCGCCGCCGGGTTCGTCGAGCGGCACGGCCGCGACCTCTACGACGCGCTGGCGCTCTGCCTGCCCGACGGCAGCGTGCACGTCTACCGCAAGCGGCACCTCGTGTTCTGGGAGCGGTTCCGGTTCCGGCCGGGCCGCGGATCGCTGGTGGTGACGACCCCCTTCGGCCGGGTCGGCCTGGCGATCTGCGCCGACATGATCTATCGCCGGGTCTGGGCCGATTATCGCGATCAGGTCGACCTGGCGGTCGTCTCGGCCGCCTGGCCTCACTTCGCGAACCGGGACACGGGCAAGCCGCACTGGCTGATGGGCCACGTCGGTCCGATGTCCGGCGCCATCCCCGCCAAGGCGGCCTGCGACCTGGGCGTGCCGGTGGTCTTCGCCAACCAGTGCGGCCCGACCCACACGACCATCCCGCTGCTCGGGACCTGGATTGCCGAGCGGCTGCCCGACCGATTCGCCGGCGCCAGCAGCATCTGCGACGGCCACCACGGCCCGCCCGTCGTGGCGGGAGATGGCGAGCAGCTGCTGCTCTCCGACGTGACTCTCCACCCCCGTCGAGGACCCCGCTCGTGGCGTTCTACGTCCCAGTCGGCCCGCGTGGCCTGATCTTCCGGTTCGGCACCGTGCTCATCGGCGTCCTCGGCTCGATCGCCTACTGGCGGGCGAGCCGTCGCCGACCGGCCCAGGTGCCCGGCCTGCCCTTCTCGTTCGACGGGCCCGACGCCTGAGGGCAAGCCCAGGCGACCCGACCCGGACCGACCGCGTCGGCCTCCCCGCTCCCCGACCGGCACTGCCCGGGGGGAACGGCACCAGTTCGCGCCGCAGCGACCTGGAAATTTAGGGTATACTTGCGGGCCGGGCGGGCTGTCCGGCCAAGGTCCACGCCGGTCCCGGGGACGGTCCTCCCCGGCCGGGGCACGGTGGCGTTGGCCCCTGCGGGCGCGGCTTGAGCACGGTTTTCGGGAGCCAGAGACCTCATGTGCGGTATCGCCGGCGCCTTCGACCTGACCGGGACTCGCGAGTTTCCGACCGACGTCCTGCTGGCGATGACCGGCGCGATCGCCCATCGCGGCCCCGACGACGAGCATTACCATAAGGAGCCCGGGGTCGCCCTGGGTGCCCGCCGGCTCTCGATCGTCGACCTCGCCGGCGGCCGCCAGCCGATCCCGAACGAGGACCAGACCCTCTGGGTCGCGTTCAACGGCGAGCTGTTCGAGTACCCCGAGCTGCGCCAGGAGTTGCTCGCCCGAGGCCACCACCTGGCCACCCGCTGCGACACCGAGGCCTGGGTTCACCTCTACGAGGACCGCGGCCTGGAGATGTTCGAGAAGGCGCGCGGCCAGTTCGCCGTCTCGCTCTGGGACCGCCCCAACCGCACCCTGGTGCTGGGCCGCGACCGCGTCGGCATCTGCCCGCTGTACTACACCGAGGCCGATGGCTGGCTGCTCTGGGGCTCGGAGATCAAGGCACTGCTGGCCTCGGGCATGGTCCAGGCGAAGGCCGACCACAAGGGGATCGACCACCTCTTCACGTTCTTCTGCTCGGGCACCACCCGGACCTACTTCGAGGGGATCCACTCGCTGCCGCCGGGCCACTTCCTCAAGGTGAAGGACGGTCGGGTCGCCAAGCACCAGTACTGGGACCTCGACTTCCCCGACGACGGCCAAGAGCGCCGGCTCCAGGACCCGACCCCACTGGTCGACGAGCTGGAAGCCCTGATGCGGCAGTCGGTCGAGCGTCGGCTCCGGGGCGACGTGCCGGTGGTCAGCTACATCAGCGGCGGGCTCGACTCGACGGTCGTGCTCGGCATGAGCTCGAAGCAGCGGGGCCACGCGGTGCCGTCGTTCACCGTCGGCCTGACGAAGGCCGGCCCCGACGAGCGCGGACCCGCGGCCGAGGCCGCCGCCGTGCTCGGATCGAAGCTGACGGTCGTGGACATGGACCGGAGCGGGATCGTCAACGCCTTCCCCGAGCTGATCGTGGCCGCCGAGGGCCCCGTGCTCGACACCTCGTGCGCCACGCTCATGAAGCTGGCCGGGGCCGTGCACGAGCAGGGGTACAAGGTCGCGCTCACCGGCGAGGGGGCCGACGAGGCGCTGGCCGGCTACGTCTGGTTCAAGTCCCAGAAGGTCCGCAACTGGATCGGCGACAATGTCGGCAGCTGGCTGCCCACCGCCGGCCGCAAGCTGGCCCTCCTGGCCGTCGGCGGCGGCAGCGAGCGGCAGCCGCCGCTGATGGCCATGCGTGGCGTCCGGCCCGCCCAGCAGGATCTCTACGAGCTGCTGGGCCAGGTCCGCCCGGTCCTGTTCAGCCGCGACCTCCGCGCCGAGCTGCGCGACAGCGATCCGTTTGCCGATCTGGACCTGACCAACGACCGGATCACGAAGTGGCACCCGCTGAACCGGTCACTGTACATCGGCTACAAGGTCATGCTCGCCGGCCTGCTGATGATCTCCAAGGGCGACCGGATCGCGATGCACAACTCGATCGAGGCGCGGTACCCGTTCCTCGACGACGACGTGATCCAGTTCTGCTCGCAGATCGGCACCGAGTACAAGCTCAACGGCATGACCGAGAAGTGGCTCCTCCGTCAGGTTGCCGCCCGCACCCTGCCGGCCCAGATCGCCAACCGCCCCAAGACCATGTTCCGGGCCAGCCTCTCGGGTACCTTCCTGGGCAACCACCGGCCGGCCTGGGTCGACCAGTTGCTCAGCCCCGAGTCGCTTCGCAAGACCGGGTACTTCGACCCCGAGGCCGTGGCCAACCAGGTCTGGTGGCAGCGCTCGATCCCCCGGGTCACCGCGCGGCGGTTCGTCTACGACCTGGGCCTGACCAGCGTCGTCTCGACCCAGCTCTGGCACCACCTGTTCCTCGGCGGCGGGCTCTGCGAGCTGCCCCAGTGGACCGCGCCGGAGTATGCCGGCAACCGGTTCCCCACCCAGTACAAGACCCGCGACGAGGTGGCCGAGTCCGCCGTCGCCTGATCCGAGGGTCCGGCGCGACGGGGAGCCACGCGATGAGAGCGGTCCTGCAGCGGGTCACGCGTGCCTCGGTCACGGTGGACGGCCAGGTCGCCGGGGCCATCGGTACCGGCTGGCTGGTGCTCCTGGGCGTCGCCCGCGGCGATACCGAGGACGACGCCGTGCGACTGGCTGAGAAGGTCGTCGGTCTGCGGGCCTTCGCCGACGCCGACGGCAAGATGAACCGCGACGTGGCCGAGGCCGGCGGCGGGGTGCTCGCCGTCAGCCAGTTCACGCTCCTGGGCGATTGCCGCAAGGGTCGCCGCCCCAGCTTCATCGAGGCGGCGGCGCCCGAGGAGGCCGAACGACTGTATGCCCGGTTCGTGGCCGCCGTCGCCGCGGCCGGGGTCCCGACGGCCACCGGGGTCTTCCGCGCCCACATGGAGGTCGAGCTGGTCAACGACGGGCCCGTCACCCTGCTCCTGGACAGCCGCCGCGGCTTCTGAGCAAGATGCGGACATCGGGGCGCGACGTCGCGATCCGGCCCGGGGCGGGCCGATCCCGCCGGCGTCCGAGGGGGTCGTCGCGTGCGCTACCTGCTCATCCCCGTCGGCAGCGCCGGGGACGTCCACCCGCTGATCGCCCTGGCGCTGCGGCTCCGGTCGCGCGGCCACCAGGTCAGCGTCCTGACCAGCCCCTACTTCCAGCCGCTCTGCGATCACCACGGCCTGCGGCTGATCCCCGTCGGGACGGCGGAGGAATTCCTCGCCGGCATCCGCGACCCCGAGCTCTGGCAGCCCCAGCGCGCCATCCAGGTGGTCGGCCGCTACGTCGAGCAGAGCCTGCCGATCGTCTACGAGGCGATCCGGGCCGAGGCGGCCGCCGCGCCCGAGCCGCTCACGCTGATCGCCGGCTCGCTCGGCCTCTCGGCTCGAATCGCGCACGAAACGCTCGGTCTGCCGCTGGTCTCGGTCCACCTCCAGCCGGCGGTCTTGCGGAGCGTCCACGAGTTCCCCGAGCTGCCCGGCCTGGGGGCGCTGCGCTGGCTGCCGAAGGGGGGCAAGCGGCTGCTGTACCGGATGATCGATACCCTGGTCGTGGACCGGGCGCTGGGCGCCCCGCTGAACCGGTTCCGCGCCACGCTCGGCCTGCCGCCGGTCCGCCGGCTGATGGAATCGTGGTGGCACGCGCCCGACCTCGTGCTCGGCCTGTTCCCGGAGTGGTACGCTGCGCGTCAGCCCGACTGGCCGGCGCAGCTGCGGCTCGTGGGCTTCCCGCTCTACGACGAGAGCGATGCGACCGAGCGATCCTGGGAACTGGACGCCTTCCTCGCCGCCGGGGCGCCCCCGATCGTCGTGGCCCCGGGATCGGCGAACGTCTTCGGGCGCTCGGTCTTCGAGCCGGTCGTGGCCGCCTGCCGGCAGCAGGGCCGTCGGGCCGTGCTCCTGACCCGGTTCGCCGATCAGGTGCCCGCCGACCTGCCGCCCGGCGTGCTGCACCTGCCGTATGTCCCGTTCAGCCAGATCCTGCCGTACGCCGCGGCGCTGGTGCATCACGGCGGCATCGGGACCACGGCGCAGGCGCTGGCCGCCGGGGTGCCGCAGCTCATCCGCCCGATGGCGCACGACCAGTTCGACAACGCCGCCCGGGTGCGACGGCTCGGGCTCGGCACGAGCCTGGCCCCGAAGCGGTTCACCGCCGACCGCGTGGCCGCCAGCCTCGACGCCCTGCTGGCCGACCGAGCCGTCGCGGACCGCTGCCGGGCCCTGGCGCCCCGGCTCCGCGAGGGCGACCCGCTGGGCCTCGCCTGCGAGCAGATCGAGGCCCTGGCAACGCGTGCCAGCCGCTCCGATCCGGTCACCGGGGATGCCCGGATCGATCCGGTCTGATCGGCCGCGACGACCGAGGCGACCTGCCGGATCGGGCGAAGTCTCTGGCGTGTGCCAAGGTTTGTTGTACAATTTGATCCTGCCGGGATCTGTCTCTGCCACCGATCCAGCGCCGACGGACCGTTTGCGAGCGGTCCCTCGGTCCCGCCTGCCAGCTCTTCACGACATCGACGCGCAGCGTTCCGCCACGGGAGTGTGTTGCCATGGTGCGGTTGCGGACGTGCATCCAGTGGATCGCCGGCGCAGGGCTGCTCGCCCTGATCGCTCCGGCCGCCAGCGCCGACGACGCCAAGGCCCCCGCTGCCGAATCGGTCAGCTACTACAAGCAGATCCGGCCGATCCTCCAGGCCAACTGCCAGGGCTGCCACCAGCCCTCGAAGGCCAACGCCGCTTACGTGATGACCTCCTTCGACCGCCTGGTGAAGGGCGGCGAGTCGGGCGAGCCGGCGATCGTGCCAGGCAAGCCGGAGGAGAGCGCCCTGCTCGATCAGATCACGGCCGGTGCCGACGGCAAGGCCCTGATGCCCAAGGACAAGCCGGCGCTCGCCGCCACCGACGTCGAGCTGGTCAAGCGCTGGATCGCCGCCGGCGCCGTCGACGATACGCCGGCCAACGCCGTGGTCCGCTACGATCGCGAGCATCCGCCGGTTTACGCCCGCCAGCCGGTCGTGCCCGCGCTCGACTACTCGCCCGACGGCTCGTTGCTGGCGGTGGCCGGCTTCCACGAGGTCCTGCTCTGGAAGGCGGACGGCTCGGAGCTGGTCGGCCGGCTGATCGGCCTCTCGGAGCGCGTCGAGTCGCTGGCTTTCTCGCCCGACGGCACCCGCCTGGCCGTCACCGGCGGCCAGCCCGCCCGCATGGGCGAGGTCCAGGTCTGGGACGTCGCGAAGCGGACGCTGCTGCTCTCGGTGCCCGTGACCTTCGACACCGTCTACGGCGTCAGCTGGTCGCCCGACGGCAACCGGCTCGCCTTCGGCTGCGGCGACAATTCGGTCCGCGCCATCGATGCGAAGACCGGCGAGTCGGTCCTCTTCATGGGCTCGCACAACGACTGGGCCCTGGACACGGTCTTCACCGCCGACGGCTCGCACGTCGTCTCGGTGGGCCGCGACATGGCGGCCAAGCTCACCGAGGTCGCCACCCAGCGGTTCGTCGACAACATCACCTCCATCACCCCGGGCGCCCTCAAGGGCGGCATCGGCACGGTGGCCCGGCACCCGGAGCGGGACGAGGTCGTCGTGGGCGGCTCCGACGGCGTGCCCAAGCTCTACCGGGTCTTCCGCCAGACGGCCCGCGTCATCGGCGACGACTCGAACCTGATCCGCCGCTTCGACCCGATGCGGGGCCGCGTCACCGGCGTCGACGTCAGCGCCGACGGCAAGCGGATCGCCGCCATCAGCACGCTCGACGGCGTCAGCGAGCTGAAGGTCTACGGCTACGAGTTCGACACCAGCCTGCCCGACAACATCAAGGCCATCATGGCCAAGGTCGCCAGCTCGCGGAGCCCCGACGAGGTCAAGACCCTCGACGCCTACGAGCGGGCCGGCGTGACCCTGATCGCGAAGCAGGATTTCCCCAGCACCGCCCTGTACACCCTGGCCATCCGGCCCGACCGCCAGCAGCTCGCCGTCGCCGGCGGTGACGGCCTGATCCGGCTGATCGACGTCGAGACCGGCGCCCTCGTCAAGGAGTTCGGCGCCGCCCCGGTGACGAACGAGGCCCGTTCTGCCGCCGCCGAGGTCACCCGGCTGCCGCGGCCCGAGGATGCCGTCTCGGCCGAGACGCTGCCCGCCGGGGCCCGGGTCGCGAAGATCGCGGTCCAGCCCGAGGCGATCGGCCTCAGCAGCCGGTATGGCTATGCCCAGCTCCTCGTGACCGGCACCCTCGAATCGGGCGAGCGGGTCGACCTGACCCGCCTGGCCGAGCGCCACGGGGCCGGCGAGCTGATCGACGTCTCCCCCACCGGCCTGGTGACCGCCCGGGCCGATGGCCGCGGGATGCTGACCCTGGCCTATGGCGACCGTCGCGTCGAGGTGCCGGTGCAGGTCTCTGGCCTCACCGAGCCCCTGGCCGTCGACTACGTCCGCGACGTGGCACCGATCATGTCCCGCCTGGGCTGCAACCAGGGCACCTGTCACGGGTCGGCCCAGGGGAAGAACGGCTTCAAACTCTCGCTGCGAGGCTATGACCCGACCTTCGACCTCCGCGCCCTGACCGACGACCACGCCTCGCGCCGGACGAACCTGGCCGCGCCCGACAACAGCCTGATGCTCCTGAAGCCGACGGCCGGCGTGCCGCACGTCGGCGGCCAGCTGCTCAAGCCGGGCGAGCCGTACTACGAGGTGCTCCGCCAGTGGGTCAGCAACGGCGCCCGCCTCGACATGGCATCGCCCCGGGTCGCGAAGATCGAGCTGGCCCCGACCAACCCGATCATCGAGGCGATTGACGCCCGCCAGCAGTTCCGGGTCCTGGCCACCTACGTCGACGGCACCGTCCGCGACGTGACCCGCGAGGCGTTCATCGACAGCGGCAACACCGAGGTCGCCCTGGCGAACAAGGCCGGCCTCATGACCGCCATCCGCCGCGGCGAGGCCCCGATCCTCGCCCGGTTCGAGGGCTCGTACGCCGCCACGACGCTCACCGTGATGGGCGACCGCAAGGGGTTCGCCTGGGAGCCGCCCCCGACCTGGGGCCGCATCGATGAGCTGGTCGCCAACAAGTGGCAGCGGCTCAAGATCCGACCCTCGGGCCTGAGCACCGACACCGAATTCCTGCGCCGCATTTACCTCGACCTGACCGGCCTGCCCCCGACCTCCGACGCCGTCCGCGCCTTCCTGGCCGACACCCGCGACACCCGGGTCAAGCGGGCCGAACTGGTCGAGAAGCTGATCGGGACCAAGGAGTACGTCGAGTACTGGACGAACAAGTGGGCCGACCTGCTCCAGGTGAACCGGAAGTTCCTGGGGTACGACGGCGCGGTGGCGTTTCGGGCCTGGATCCGCGATCAGGTCGAGAAGAACACGCCATACGACCAGTTCGTGCGGTCGATCCTCACGGCCAGCGGCTCGAACCGCGAGCATCCGGCCGCCAGCTACTACAAGATCCTCCGCGACCCGACGCCGACGATGGAGAACACGACGCAGCTGTTCCTGGGCATCCGGTTCAACTGCAACAAGTGCCATGACCACCCGTTCGAGCGCTGGACGCAGGACCAGTACTACCAGACGGCCGCGTTCTTCGCCCGCGTCGGCCTGAAGGACGACCCGGAGAGCAAGGGTCGGACCATCGGCGGCACCGCGGTCGAGAACCCCAAGCCGCTCTTCGAGGCCGTCTATGACAAGCCCGAGGGCGAGGTGATCCACGAGCGGACCGGCAAGCCGGCCGAGCCGAAGTTCCCGTACGGGTGGGGCGGGGCGGCCCCCGCGCCCGCCGTCGCCGAGACCCCGGCGCCGTCGGCCGAGGCGAGCCGTCGCGACCACCTGGCGGAGTGGATCTCGGCCCGCGAGAACCCGTACTTCGCCCGCAGCTACGTCAACCGGCTCTGGGGCTACATGACCGGCGTCGGCATCATCGAGCCGCTCGACGACATCCGCGCCGGCAACCCGGCCACAAACCCGGAGCTGCTGGACTACCTCACCGACGAGTTCCTCAAGAGCGGCTTCGACGCCCGCCACATCATCCGGCTGATCGCCAACTCGCGGACCTACCAGCTCTCGGTCGCCGCCAACGAGTGGAACGAGGACGACAAGACGAACTACTCGCACGCCACCGCCCGGCGGCTGCCGGCCGAGGTGCTCTACGACGCGGTGTTCCGGGTGACCGGGGCCCAGTCGAAGATCCCCGGCGTCGCCGCCGGAACCCGCGCGGCCGAGCTGCCCGACTCGGAGGTCGAGCTGCCCAGCGGCTTCTTCACCACCTTCGGCCGGCCGGTCCGCGAGAGCGCCTGCGAGTGCGAACGCTCCAGCGGTCTGCAGCTCGGGCCCGTGATGGCGCTGGTCAGCGGCCCGACCCTGGCCGACGCCATCGGCGACCCGGCCAACGCCCTGAACCGGCTGGTGGGGACCGAGGCCGACGACAAGGCGCTCGTCAACGAGCTGTTCCTGCGGATCCTGAACCGCCCGGCCACCGAGGCCGAGCTCCAGGCCTGCCTGTCGTCGTTCGAGGAGGTGAGCGCCGACCACCGGCGGCTCGCCGAGGAGCTGGGCAAAGCCGAGGTCGATTTCGCCCTGAAGCGCCCGCAGCTGGAGCGCGTGCGTGACGCGGCCATCGCCGGCGCCGAGGCGGCCATCGCCGCCTACCAGACCGAGCTCACGCCCCGGCTGGCCGAGCTGGAGCGCCAGCGCACCGAGCGGATCGCGCAGGCCGAGAAGGCGCTCGCCGAGTACGAGGCGGGCCCGTTCAACGCCCGGATCGCCGAGTGGGAGAAGGGCCAGTCGGCCCAGGTCCGCTGGTCGACGCTGATGCCCACCGCGCTGGCCGCCGAGGGCGCCGCCAAGCTGACCGCCGAGGCGGATGGCTCGGTCGTCGCCAGCGGTGAGAATCAGAAGACGACCTACACCGTCACCACCGAGACCGACCTGACCGACCTGACCGGCTTCCGTCTGGAGGCTCTGGCCCCCGGCCGGGCCCCCGACGGCAACTTCGTGATCACCGAGTTCGAGGTGTTCGCCGCGCCCAAGGCCGATCCCTCGAAGCCGGTGAAGGTCGAGCTCCAGAACCCGCTGGCCGACTTCACCCAGACCAACTTCGCGATCGCGAAGGTCATCGACGGCAACGCCGGCGACGCCGGCAGCGGCTGGGCCGTGCACCCGGCGACGGGGGTCGTGCATTGGGCGACCTTCGACGCCAAGGCGCCCGTCGGTGCTCCTGGTGGCACGATCCTGACGTTCAAGATCCACCACCGGTTCAACGGCAACGTCTACCAGCTCGGCAAGTTCCGCGTCTCGGCCACTCGCGTGCCGGGCCCAGTGGGCCTCGGCCTGGCCGAGCCGCTGCGGGCCATCGTGGGCACGGCCCCCGAGCTGCGCTCCGACGCCGACCGGGAGACGCTGCGGCAGTACCACCGCAAGCTCGACCCCGAGTGGCGCAACCGCAGCGCGGCCATCGCCGCGGCCCAGGCGCCGGTACCCCCGGACGCCCGCCTCAACGAGCTCAAGGCGGCCCTGGCCGTGGCCCAGCGCCCGGTGATGCCGGACGCCCGGCTGGTCCAGCTCCGGCAGGACATCGACATGAGCGTCCGCCAGGACGCCACCCGGCGGGTGACGGCGGCCCAGGACATCGCCTGGGCCCTGATCAACAGTCCGGCCTTCCTCTTCAACCACTGATCGGCCCCGCCGGGTCGCCGGCCGCCGAGTCCCCGACGAATCGCCCGTTCCCCGGATCCCACCCGAACAGGAGTCGCGACATGCTGATCGTGCCCGGCCAGCCAGGCAAGGACCTGTGCGATCGAAGCCTCGGGGTCACCCGCCGCGACCTCCTGCGGGTGGGCGGCTCCGGCCTGATGGGCATCTCGCTGGGCGGCCTGTTCCGGCTCCAGGCGGCCACCGCCGCCGGACCGGCCGACCGCACCGCAGGGCTGGCCGGCCGACCGGGCTGGGGCAAGGCCAAGAGCATCATCATGGTCTACCTGCAGGGCGGCCCCAGCCACCTGGACCTGTGGGATCCGAAGGCCGACGTGCCGGACAACGTCCGCAGCGTGTTCAAGCCAATCGACACCAAGGTGCCCGGTACCCAGGTGACCGAGATCCTGCCCAAGCTGGCGGCGATCACCGACAAGTTCACGTTCATCCGCTCGATGGGGTACACCCCCAACGGCCTGTTCAACCACACGGCCGCCATCTACCAGATGATGACCGGCTACACGACCGACAAGGTCAGCCCCTCGGGCCAGCTCGAGCCGCCGAGCCCGAAGGATTTCCCGAACTTCGGCTCGAACATCGTGCGGCTCAAGCCCTCGACCGAGCCCATGCTCCCGTTCGTGATGATGCCGCGGCCGTTGCAGGAGTCGAACGTCGTCGGCAAGGGAGGCTCGGCCGGCTTCCTCGGCAAGGCGTTCGACCCGTACACGCTGTACCCCGACGGCGACGACATGGATCTGGCCAAGATGGACAAGATCCGGGTCGACGACCTGAAGCTCCGGCCCGAGGTCTTCGCCCGCCGCCTCGAGCGCCGGGCCCGGCTCCGCGACGCCATCGACGCCGGCATGCCCGACCTGGAGAAGGCGGTCGCCTCGTACGACCTGGACACGTACTACGACAAGGCCCTGAGCCTCGTCATCTCGGGCCGGGCGCGTGAGGCGTTCAACATCCAGGCCGAGCCGGACGCGGTCCGCGACCTGTATGGCCGGAACACCTTCGGCCAGAGCTGCCTGCTGGCGCGCCGGCTGGTCGAGGCCGGCACCCGCGTCGTCGAGGTGATCTGGCCCAAGGTCGCCAACAGCGACAACCACTCGTGGGACCACCACGTCGGCCTCAGCGAGCGCATGAAGAACCAGTCGGGCCCGATGCTCGACCAGGGACTGTCCGGCCTGCTGACCGACCTGGACCAGCGCGGCCTCCTGAATGAGACGCTGGTCGTCGCCGTGGGTGAGTTCGGCCGCAGCCCGCAGAAGGGCGTGAGCACCTCGGGCAACGGCAACAGCGCCGACGGCCGCGACCACTGGCCGTACTGCTACACGGCCGTGCTCGCCGGCGCCGGCATCGGCCGCGGCCAGGCCTACGGCCAGTCGGACAAGACCGGCTCGGCGCCGCTGAAGGACCCGGTCCACCCTGGCGAGCTGCTCGCCACGATCTACCACGCCTTCGGCATCGACCCGGCCACCATCGTCTACAACCACCTCAACCAGCCCCGCGAGCTGGTCAAGGCCGAGGCCGTCACGCGCCTGTTCGGCTGATCCGCCCCGCCCGCTGGGACCAAAACCGAGCCGCCCGCCGCCAGCATTTCGCCGGGCGGCGGGCGGCTCGCGCTGCTGAACGGACCGACGCCAACTGGCGTCGGGACCGCTCAGAAGCGTCGGGTTGCTGGACGTTGCGAGTCGCTTGTTGGGACCCGACCGGCCGGATCACAACTCCGGCAGGGCGCCTCGCTTGACGGCCCGGATCACGGCGAAGGTCCCGCCGGTGATGAGGCTCACGGGCATGAGCAGCATCAGCATGATGCTGTAGGAGTAGCCGCGCGACAGGCGGGCGGCCGCCTCGGGCAGCTGGTTGGCCACCGCCTCCTTGCAGTTCGGGCAGGCCAGGGCAGGGGCGGGGACGGCGTACAGGCCCACGAGCAGGGCGATCGCCAGGGGTCGTGCCAGTCGGTTCATCGCCGGAACTCCGGGCTCAATGCCCTTGCTGGGATCGCAACCGCGGAACGTGGGACGGTCGATTCCGCTCACGAGCCGACCGGCGGCACCGGGAAGCTCATCTGGTACAGCATCAGGTACACGACCACGCCGGTCACCGAGACATACAACCAGATCGGGAACGTGACCGCCGCGATCTTGCGGTGTGCCTCAAATCGCTTGCGCGCACCGCGGACGACCGACAGGATGATCATCGGCAGGACCGCGATCGCCAGGATCGTGTGCGACAGCAGGATCGTGAAGTACAGCCAGCGCACCCCGCGGCCGTAGCCCTGGAACGGAACGCTGCCCTTCGCCACCACGAAGTGATAGTAGAGGTAGCACGACAGGAACACCGCCGAGACCGCCAGGGCGGCGATCATGCACGCGATGTGCCCGCGGTACCGGCCCGTCCGGACCAGCACCAGGGCCGTGACGAGCAGGACGGCGCACAGGCCATTGAGGCTGGCGTTCACGCTCGGGAGCAAATGGCTGGGCTTCGCGCCGAGGTGG
Organism: uncultured Isosphaeraceae bacterium; assembly: GCA_964624465.1. Classification (GTDB taxonomy): domain Bacteria; phylum Planctomycetota; class Planctomycetia; order Isosphaerales; family Isosphaeraceae; genus CAZUZD01. Next base: position 4,856 of record CAZUZD010000008.1, on the reverse strand, counting down.
CGGGCCTGGGTCAGCAGGCGCTCCAGCGCCTGGCCATCCTCGGCGTTGTAATAGCCGATGATCCGGTTCCCACGGTCCAGGAGCACAAACTTCTGGCTGTGCGAAACGGCCTCGGCGCCACGGCTCCGCTCCTCCTCGCTCGACTCGCCAACGGGCACCTTGAACTGGTCGAGGATCAGCCGGAAGACGTCGTCCTTGGCGCCGGTGAGGAACCACCAGCGAGCGGGGTCGGCCCCGAACCGCGTGGCAAACGCCGCGAGGACCTCCGGGGTATCATGCGCCGGGTCGACCGAGATGCTGACGAGCTGCACCGGGGTGTCGGCCAGCTTTGCCTGCAGGCCCTTCATGATCGCGGTGATCCGCGGGCATGAACTGGGGCAGCGGGTGAAGATGAAGTCCGCGATCCAGACGCGATCGGCCAGATCGGCCTGGGAGACGGCCCGGCCCGAACGCTCGGTGAGCTGAAAATCGCCGAGGGGCATCGGGGACCGGGCGAGTTGCTCCCCCGCCGGGCCGGTGGCACTGGCGGGACGATCTCCGACCGTGGCCAGGCAGAGGAGTCCGGAGCCGGCGATGACGCTCAGGAGGATGGCCAGGCCGGTTCGATACGAACGATTCACGGGTCACCTGCCTCGGAGCAGTCTCGCGGCCGACGGGGCCGGTTCGGATCGGGAACGCTGCCGGGATCCCACGGTTCCCGGCTCCACCGATCACACTCACCTATTGTAGGCGGGAGCCCAGCGGGCGGGACTCAGCCTGTGGCGGGGCTGACGGTGGGAGCGGGAGCCGTCGCAGGCTCCGAGGCCGAGGCCGGGCTCGCCGGGGCGGCCTCGGTGCGTGACGGATACGCCATATCCGGCACCAGCGCCAGCACCAGCACCACGGCCAGGAACGTCACGGGGGCCATCAGCAGGTAGACCCAGCGGCCCTCGAACTTCACGTGCATGAAGTAGAGGGCGACCAGCGCGGCCTTGACCAGCGCCATCGTCATCAGCCCGGCGATCAGGGCGGTCATGTGCCCGGCCAGGATCCGGGCGTAGAAGTACTCGAGCACGGTCAGGACGAGCAAGATGCCCCAGATCCGGAGGTACGGGGCATGCGCCTCGGCCTGCTGCTGGGCCTCGAGGGTCGGCTGCGGGGACGTCATCGGCTTCGCCTCGCCAGGACTCGGGATCGGTTCGCGTCGGGGCCAGGGACCCCGTGGTGGGAGCGGGTCAGATCAGGTAGACGACGGTGAAGAGCAGGATCCAGACGAGGTCAACGAAGTGCCAGTACAGGCCGGCCAACTCGACGGCGCTGTGATCCTCCTTCGTGAACCGGCCGAGCAGCGCGGAGATCAGCACGCCGGTCAGCGCCAGGATTCCGCCGGCGACGTGGGCACCGTGGAAGCCGGTCATGGTGAAGAAGCACGAGGCGAAGAGGCTCGAACCGGGCCGGAAGTGCCCGTCGGCGCTGACGCCGACCGGGTAGTGGTGGTCGTACATCAGGGCCCGGTACTCGTAGACCTGGACCCCGAGGAAGACCGAGCCGAGCAGGACGGTGGCGAGCAGGAAGAGCTTGAGCTTCGCCTGATCCCCGCGCTGGATGGCCGCCAGGGCGAGCACCATCGTCACCGACGAGCAGATGAGGATGAACGTGTTGACGGCGGTCAGGTCGATGCTGAGCGGGTTGGTGGCCGCGTGATACGGCTCGGGCCAGGTGTAGGTCTCCAGGCCCTCGACCTTCGCCGTGGCGCCGGCCTCCTTGAGCGCCTGGGCCAGGGCCTCGGCCTGCTCCGGCTTCAGAGGCGCGACGATGGCGTGCCCGCCGTCGTGCAGCAGCGTCGCCACTTCCGCCTCGGTGCGGCCGGTCGAGATGCGGATCCGCTCGGCGACCTGGGCGGCCGCGGCGCCGACCGACTCGACCACCACGCCCTTCGCATCACCGATCCGGGACAGGTCGGTGGCGGGGGCGTAGAGGTTGCTGTACGAGCCCGGAGGGCTGCCGGCGCGGAGCACGATGTACGAGCCGATCAGGCCGGTGAAGAACATGACCTCGGTGGCCAGGAACAGCCAGAGGGCCACCTTGCCGGGCGTGGCCGTCGGGCCGCGGCCGAGGGGTTCCGGGCCGGGCGTGCCCGGGTGCGAGGTCGGCGGGATCGGGGTCGGGGCGACGGCCATGCGATTGCACCTCGGAATCCGGCGAGCACCGGCGATCGGAACGGTCGAGCAATCTCGCGGGCCCGGGGGCACCTGGAAATCACTCCGGGCCGGGATCAGGCGGGCAGCGGGTTCAGCAGCAGCAGGGAGAGGACGGTCGGCAGGTAGATGATCGAGGCCTTGAGCAGTCCGCGGGCGGTGACGTCGTTGACGTCGGCCCAGAAGCGGACGGCGAACCAGAGGTAGAAGAGGGCGGCGGCCAGGGCCCCGACGAAGTAGATCGGGCCCGCGATGCCGACGACCGCCGGTAGCAGGCCGCAGGGCACCAGGCTGAGCGCATAGAGCGCGGCCTGTCGCCCGGTGAGCGTGCCGTGCGGATCGACCAGCGGCAGCATGCGGTGACCGCCCCGGGCATAGTCCTCGCGGTGGATCCAGGCGATGGCCAGGAAGTGCGGGAACTGCCAGAGGAAAACGATCAGGAACAGGGTCCAGCCCTCGAAGCTGAGCCGGCCGGTGGCCGCCGCCCAGCCGATGACCGGCGGCAGGGCGCCCGGGATCGCCCCCACGACCGTGTTCAGGGTCGTCAGCGGCTTCATCGGGGTGTACACCACGACGTAGAGCAGGAGCGTGGCGGCGGCGACCAGCACGGCCGCCGGCTTGGTGAACGCGGCCAGCAGCAGCAGGCCGGCCAGGGCCAGGGCGGTCGCGAACAGCGCAGCGGGCAGGATGGCGATGGCCCCGGTCGGGATCGGCCGCATCCGGGTCCGGCGCATGCGGCGGTCACGCTGGCCCTCCAGCACCTGATTCCAGGCACTGGCGCCGGCGGCGACCAGGCCGGTGCCGGCGAGGGTCCAGGCCAGGGTCGCGGGCACGGCCCGCCCCCGGGCGCCGAGCAGGTAGCCGACGGCGACCGTCAGCAGCACCATCAGGGCGATGCGCGGCTTGGTCAGCGCGATGTAGGCGGACCAGGCCGCTCGCAGGCCGCCGGGCCGATCGAGCGGCTCCGGAACGACCTCGGTCGGAGGGACTGACCCGGCAGAGCCGACGGGTCGGGCCGGCTCGATCCCCAGGCTCATCCGACAGCCTCCAGCTCCCGCCGGGTGCGGTCGGCGGCCCCGGGCAAACCGCCCGGTGTGGCCGCGTCCGGGCGCCCCGTCAGGTGACGGTAAGAGCGTAGCATGAGCACGACGGCGGTCGCCAGGACGAGGGCGCCGATCCCCTGATGCCCGAGCCGGATCGCCGCCTGGAGCCGCGTCAGCTCGCCGGGGCGGGGGATGCCGTCGAACGGCGGGTGGATCCACCAGTTGACCACCCCGAGAGCCACCTGGAGCGCAAGCAGGGCGATGAGCATCGGACCGGTCCGCCCCAGCGCCGGGCAGGCGGCCCGGGCCCGGGTGGCGACCGCACCCACATGCAGGCCGAGGGCGGCCACGATCACCGAGGCAATCGCATGCTGGATCAGCAGGCCGTTGGTCAGGTAATGCCGGACCGAGGCGCCCAGCACGATCTGGAGGTACGTTGCGACGACCAGCACGGTGCTCAGGGCCCGCAGCCGGCCCCGCTCGGCCGAACGGCCCGTGGCCTCGACCCAGCCCCGGCTGGTGAGCACGGCCAGGCCGACCATCAGCCCGAAGAACGCCTGGGCGGTGCAACCGTGCAGGAAGGCCAGCCGGGCCGAGTTCAGGTTCACCCGGTACCCGCCCAGCAACCCCTGACCCACCACGCCCGCCAGCGCCAGCCACGCCAGCCCCAACGCGGCATCCCGGCGGACCAGCCCGAAGTAGAGCGCCAGCGGCAGGGCGGCCAGCCCCACCCCGACCAGTGAGTACTGCCCCGGCTTGAGGCCGGGCAGCAGGTCGGTCGCCGGATTGACGACCGCCAGCACGGCCAGGCCCACCACCCCGGCCACCACCCAGAGGGAGCGGCGGCCCAGGCGATCGAAGGTGAACCACGACGCGAGCAGCACGCAGGCCAACCCGACCAGGGAGCCATAGAGCCGGTGACCGTGCTCGACGAAGACGCCCCAGCTCGCCTCGAACATGTTGTAGAAGAACATGTTGACGCCGAAGGTCGTCGGCCAGTCGTAGACAGCCATGCCGGCGCGCATGACGGTGACCGTGCCGCCGACGAGCAGCAGCGGCCAGGTGAGGGCGCTGCCGACAACGGCGAGCCGGTGGACCCAGGGCCGGTATCGACTCGGGACCGTGGCGGTTGCAGGCAAGGCGGTAGTGGCGGCGTGGACGTCGTTCATGGCGGTGAAGTGCATCCCCTCCCGGGTCGCCGGGGCGTGCGGCGACGCCGGGAGCTGGGGGACTGGGGTCCTGGCACTGGCGAGCGGACGGCCGGCTCAGGCCATGACGGGGTCGAGCGGGCCGGCCTGCACCGGGCGCGGCTGCGTCTGGGGCAGGAAGTCGTCGGCAGCACCCGGCACGCTGTACTCGTACGCGGCGTGATAGACCGTCGGGATCTGGGCGAAGTTGTAGTGCGGCGGCGGCGACGTGGTCACCCACTCCAGGGTGTTCGCCTTCCAGGGGTTCTCCCCGGCCCGGGGACCGGCCACCAGGCTGGCGAAGAAATTCCACACGAACACGAGCTGGGCCAGGCCGAGGCCCAGGGCACTCACGGTCATGAAGCCGTTCATGAACCGGGTGCCGTCGTTGTTCAGGAAGTCGTAGAGGTACGGGTCGGCGATCCGGCGCGGGTGGCCGTGCATCCCGA
>CAZUZD010000007.1:0-58644 GCA_964624465.1 uncultured Isosphaeraceae bacterium | reverse complement strand
CCATGGCCGTGGTCGGGGTGAACGTCCAGGTCGTGCCGGTCACCACGGCGGTGCCGAGCTTGGTGCTACCGGAGTAGAGCTGGACGGTCTCACCGCTGTTCAGAACGGGATTCGTGCCCTGGAACGAGGGCCGGTTGTCGTTGGTGGCCCCGCCGTTGTCGACCTGGCCCGTGAGCGGAGCGACATCGTCGTTGACGCTCCCCATGGAGATCGGGATGGTCACCGCGAGTGTGGCGGCGTTGCTCGTGATGGCCCCAACGCTGCTCGTCACCAGGACGCGGAATTGCTGGCCATGATCGGAACCGGCCGTGGTGCCCGTGGTGTAGGTGGTGCCGTTGGCGCCGACGATGTCCGACCAGGAGGATCCGCCGTTGGCGCTGACCTGCCACTGCAAGGTGGGGGCGGGGTTACCCGTCGTGGCCACGGTGAAGCTGGCGGTGCTGCCGGCCGTAACCGACTGGTTGGCCGGTTGACTGGTGATCGCCGGGACCGTGACCGTGCTGGTCAGTGTGAATGCCCGGTCGAACGTCAGGCCGTCCTGGTCGGTCGTGCGGATCAGCACCGAGTACGAGGTCTTGGTGCTGTAATCCACACTGGCAAGCGTTTTCAGTTCGGAGCCAACAACCGTGAAGCTGGAATTGTCGGTCGAGCCTGCACCGCTGATGAGCGAGTAGGTGAAGGTGTTGCCCGCGTCGGGGTCAGTCGTGGTGAGGGCGCCGACGGCTAATCCTGCCATGTTGGCCGGCGTGATCAAGGCGGCCGACAACCCGATGTCTGTCGGGCTCTCATTGACGCCGCTGACGGTGATCGTGAAGGCTTTCTCGAACCAGAGCCCCCCCTGATCGGTCACGCGGATGCGGACCGAGTGGCTGGACCTGGTCTCGAAGTCGAGCGCCGCGGTGGCGCGAAGCTGGTTGCCCGAGATGTTGAACGAGGCATTGTCAGTCGAGCCGGCACCTTCGACCAGCGTGTAAGTGAAGGTGTCGCCAGCATTGGGGTCGGTGGTCGACAGCGTCCCCACCACCGCATTGGCCCCGGCGTTCTCTCCGATCGAAGCGCTGGAAAGCGTGATGTCGGTCGGAGCGGAATTCGCGGCGTTGCCTGCGAGGATATTGGCGACCGCCACATCGCCGTCAGCGAACCGGAAGATCTCGACGCTGGTCACTGTATCGACGCCGTCGGTACCGGACTGCGCTGTCACGGTGTAAGTGGTGTCGGATTGCGTGACGTTGTACGCCGAGCGAGCCAGGGTGAAGACAGCGATGTCGCTCGATCCCGAGCCACCGTCGATCGCATCGTTACCGGCGCCGCCGATCAGCGTGTCAGCTCCGCTTCGCCCGAAGAGTTGATCGTCGCCGCTCCCGCCCTCGAGCCTGTCGTTGCCGCTGCTGGCGTAGAGGAAGTCGTCGCCCGCCTCACCATAAAGCGCATCGACCCCATTGGTGCCATAGATCTCATCGTTGCCGTCACCGCCCGAGGCGGTATTGGAGCTGGTGTCATTGAGCGAACCGCCACTGCTGCTGGCATAGTAACCGAGATCAAGAATGTCATTGCCGCCGTTGCCGGAGAGAGTGTCGCTGCCCAGGTTGGCATAGGCCTCATCGTTCTCCGATCCACCGCCCCAGGTCTCGCCAGCGCTGGTACCGAGCCAGGTCGTGGCGATGGTGACGACGTTGGTCACAATCACCTCGGACAGGCTCACCGCGTCCACCCCGGTGACTTCCTGGATCGCACCGGCATCGTCGCCGTCGGTCGGGTCGGTGTACGACACGTAGACCAGGTTACGACCATTGTTGATGGGATTGTCGAGTGTCAGCTCGACCGAGCTCCCGCTGACCGCGACGGCTGTCACGCTGCGCGGGATCAGGTTTGCGAACGTACCCGAGTCGTACTGCTGGACGCTGAACGCGCTGGGGGGTGCGGTCGTCGCCGAGAGCGCCTTGTCGTAAGTCAGGATGATCTTCGTGCCGTCCGCGCTCGTCGTGACACTCTGGAAGACCGGAGGCTTGGTCGCCACGCTCACGGCGGTGGCCGTGATCGCAGCGGCGGGATTGCCCGAGTAATCCTTCAGCGCATTCGAGCCGGGCACCGCGTAGGCCACGGTCACGCTGTCGCCCACCGAAACCGCCGCGGCGAGCGTGAGACGCACCTTGCTGCCACTGATCGACGTCGAGACCGGCTGCTGGGGCACGCCGTTGACCGTGACCGTGAACGCCGACGTCGGAGGAGTCACAGGGTCAATGGCCTCGTCGAAGCTCAGCACCAGCGAGGTCGAGTCGGCGAACATCGACGCTCCGACGAACGACGGTGCGGTGATGTCGCCGAGGAATTTGGTCACCTTGGCCCGGTCCACCTCCGAGAGCGAATCCATACCCGTGACGGTGATGGTCGCGCCCGGCCCCCGGGTCAGTGAGGAAAAGGAATCGATGGCGTAGACGAGGTTGGAGGCGTCGATCGTCCCGCCGGTCACCACGACCTTGGAAACGATGTACGACTCTTGCAGGGTGAATCGGGCGTTGGCGTTCCAGATCGCCAGCTCGAGGTTCTCGGCGGTGTCCGAGACCGTCATCTGGGCACCAGGCCTGAGCCAGTTCATGTAGCTGAAGCAGTCGTTGATCTGCTTCACCTGCGCGATGGCTCGCATGATCTTGACCGAATTGGCAATGGTCGTGTCGTACTGGTCGGAGAGATGGAACTCCTTGATCTTGCCGTAGGTGTTCGCGTTGGAGGCCGACAGCAGCGTGTTGGCCATCGTCAACAAGTTGGCACCGGTGTCGGTGATCGAGATCCGCTTGAGGCTCGCATCGTTCAACCGGTCGAACGCCTCCGAGACGGTCAGGTCGTCCACCGCTTCGGTCTGGGCGCTCGCGATGACCTCCAGGGCTCCCGAGGCATCGGTGTAGGTGACCACCACCGAGAACCGGTGGCCCACAAGCATGCCATCGAGGAACGGCCCCGCCGCACTGCCGTTGACCGCCAGCAGGACATTCGGCGAGAGGTGTTCGGTCAATTCGAGCGTGCCACTGGTGCTCGACACCGATCCGTTGCCAAAGGAGTCGCTCAACTCCATGCCGTCGGCGAACCACTTGTAGCGCAGCGTCCCCTTGCCGTCGGCGTCGACAAGCCCCGACGTATCGACAGTCAGCGTGGCGCCGACGGTCAACTCGCCGTTGATGGTCACCGTCCCGGTGGCCGGAGAGTTGGTCGGCACCCCGTAATCGACCCGCGCCAGGCTACCGCCGGTGGCCGAGAAGAAGTCGATGGTGCGGGTGTTGTAGCCGTTGGTGCCACCGCTGGCGATGGTGACGTCGGTCGCCGTGGCTGTGCCGGCGAAGCTCCCGCCACTGGCCGACACCGTGTAGGTGTGCCCAGCAACGGCCGGGAAGTCCCAGTAGCCGTACGTCTGGGTCGTCGTCGTGGCGGTCGTCCCGGTGGTGGTGTCGACGATGGTGATCGTCACCCCGGACAGACCCTCGCCCTGGTTGTATTGCAGGTTGCCATCGGCGTTGGCGAGCACGAAACCGGTCAGGTACGGCTTCGAATCGGCGTTGGTCTCGGTGCCAAAGTTCTGCGTGGTATAGAAGTTGTCGTAGCCGCCGAAGCTGGACGCGCCCCGGGCGAAACCGAAGCCGACCTCGGAGTGATCGGCCATGAGGATGTTCATGCGGTGCCCTGCACCCGCCACCCCGCCATCAATGAACAACTGCTCAACCAGCGCGTAGGCCATCGCCTCATTGCTGATGGGTGAGCCGGTCGAGACCATGTTGTAGGCCAGGTTCTCGGTCACATTCCCGCCGGTGTAGCCCTGGTAGGCCGCGCGGGTCCACGGCCTGGTGTTGCCTCCCGCGTCCGGCAGGTAGTGATCCAGATAGCCGCGGGTGACCAGGATCGACGAGTAGTTCGCCGCGGTGACACCGAGCGTGTCGTTGTAGATCAGGCTGTCCTTGGGCGACAGGTCGGCGAGATTGCCGTAGAGGTCGTACACCGCCTCGCCCAGGAAGTCCTTGGACAGCTCGATGTTCGCGAGTGTCGCCCAGGTCTGGGGCGCGTGCCGCATCTGGTTCACCAGGTAGAGGCTGATCGATTCGGCCTCGCCCGGGCTGGCGGTCATCACCAGCCGCGGCTCCAGATCCTCGAACCCCGACATCCGCAGGAACCCACCCACCAGGCTCCGCCGGCGCTGAACCCGGGCGTGACCCTGTCGGTACCGGACTCGCCCCTGGATCTGCCGACACAGCTGCCGGGAGAACACCCCGAGCTTGGATCGCAGGCCCCGGAGCACCGGGCGGTCGCGAAGCCGATCGAGCTCACGATCGAGGCTCGCGGGAGTGCCGCTGGCGACCGGGCGGACCTGGATCAGGCGGAGCAGTGCGGCAGGAAGCGGGTTGGGACGCATGGGAGACCTCGGTGACGAACGATGATGCCGGTTCGCGATGTGATGCAATCCGGTATCATGATCGGTCCCGGGTCGGGATTCGTCTTTCAGAATATGACGGCAGACGTTGACAGAATCTTCCACCGGATTGCCAGGGTGCCGCCGGCACGTGGGCGGTGGGGCTTCGGACTGGCTCGTGGGGTGCGCCCGGCGATCCCGGGCAGCGGGAAGAGCCGTCGCCGGGGTGATTCCGGCGGCATCAGGGGGCCTCGGGGTCCGTACGCCCGAGCGCCTGGCTCCGGAAGACGCCCGGGGTCACTCCCAGGACGCGGCGGAACACGCTCGTGAAGTGGCTCTGCGACGAGTATCCGAGTCGCAGCGCGATCTGGGTCAGCGAGAGCGCGGGGTTCCTGAGATGCTCGCAGGCGCGCCGGACGCGCCGCTCGGTGAGAAACTGATGGGGGGTCCGGCCGGTCGTGCGCTTGAAGGCGCCCAGGAAGTAGTTCGGACTCAGGCCGGCGACGTCGGCGAGCACGCCGAGGCTCAGGTCCTCGCCCAGACCGTCCTCGATGAACTCGATGACACGCTGGATCCGCGGGTCCGCGAGCCGCTCGGGCGTTCGCGGCCGCCGGCGGGACAGCGACGAGCAGTTCCAGAGCAGCTGCAACGTGAGCTGATTCCAGAGGCTCTCGATGTAGAGCCGCGAGCCCGGCCGTGGCGTCCGGATCAGGGCCGCCAGGTCCCGGGCCAGCGACAGGATCGCCGGCGTGGTGCTCCGCTCGGTGTCGATGAGCGCCACGTCGCCGGCCTCCGCCGCGAACTCTGTGGCGAGGAGCGTCCGCAGGTCTGCATCCCCGATCGCCAGGTTCAGGCTCTCCAGCTCCGTCTCGAACCGGAATGCATTCTGGCCCCACCCGGACGCGATCGAGAATCCCCCGGGGCTCGCCCACGGCTGCTTCAGCGTTCTCCCCCGCCGCCACTCGTAACGCGACTGCCCCGTCAGCACGAACGCGATCGAATAGGCCGGATTCTCGCTGACGAAGAAATCGGGGAGCCGGCCCCGCGTGATCAGTGCGTGGCTGCGCGACCCGGGAACAATCGGGGCCCCGCCGACCAGTTGCAAGGTACCCGGCAAGCCCGTCGCCGCCTGCCACGTGCCGCCGTCGGCCGCACCAGACCGTTCCATGATTGTCATCCCATGTCGTTCCAACGAAATGGCTTCCGCGTCGCGGACCAGCCACTTCCTGAGCCGTACGCGGCTCGCTTGCACTCAGGCCGCCATCGCCGAGTGACCGACTCTTGTATGCCACCCCTGACGACTCGACAACACTGGAGTGGTGGTTCCCCAGACCGGAGCTGAGCTCGATGGATGTCCTTCCGTGGTGAGTTCTGCAGCCGGGGGCCAGGGCCGTGCATCGGAGGTCTCGCATCGGCCCAGGCGTTTCTCGAGGCCCGGTCCGATGCCAAAGACTCGAATCTCCGTCTTGGACCAGCGCCGTAGTCGAACCGAGCAGCAGACGGCCGCAAACACCACGAACGACCTCCCCGGCCGGTCGACCTCAGAGACCCGAGCCGTCGCCGGCATCACCTCGGACAGCAGGTCGACCACCGCGGACAGACCGAACAGGCACGGGGTCGCCGAAGCCAACTCCCCGCGTTGGTTTGGAGTGGAGTTGGGCACAGCTCTCCTGCAACTCGCATCGGTAGTCTCAGGGGCCTGCATTCCCGATCCTGACGTCGCCCGTCCACGTCCCCGTTGCCTCCCAATCCGCTGCTGTGGCACAACTCGGCCCAGGTCCTGTCCGACCTGGGCCAGTCGGCCGAGGCCGACCTTTGCTTCGTGGAGGCGTTGCGAATCGCTGCCGATCATGCCAGCGCCTCGCACAACGCTGGTGGCGGCCGCCTCTTCAACCTCCTGTTCCGGGAGGATCTCGACCTCCAGGACCTGTTGCAAGCCCACGAGACGTGGGGCCAATCGCAGGTCGATCGACTCCCGCCCCGACCGATCCCGCGCACGCCGATCGAGGGCAAGCTCCGGGTCGGGTTCCTCTCGGGCGACTTCCGCCAGCACGCCATGGCGATGTTCGTCGTCCCCCTTCTCGAGAAACTGGATCGCACCGCGTTCGAAGTCTGCTGCTACGCCAACCAGACGCACTCCGATGGCGTGAGCGCCGCGATCCGGGCACTGCCGCTGACCTGGCGAGAGACCGCGAACCTGACGGATCAAGCCTGCGGCGACCTGGTCTGGGCCGAGCGGCTCGATGTGCTGGTCGACCTGAACGGCCACACCGACGGCCAGCGGATGGGCGTGCTGTCACTGCGAACGGCGCCCTGCGTGGCGACCTGGCTCGGCTCCATGACGACCACCGGCCATCCAGGCATCCATTGCCGGATCACCCACCGCTGGACCGACCCGAGTCCCGAGAGTGCCGCCATGCACACCGAGACGCTGGCGTACCTCGAAGGCAGCCAGTTCACGTTCCGGCCGGCGATCTCGGCCCCAGCGGTCCAGCCCAACCCGGCCCTCACCCGCCGTCAGATCACCTTCGGGTCCCTGAACAACGTCCGCAAGCACTCGCGTATTCACCAGAACACGCACCTGAACAGGTACCACGAGATCGACATCGCCCTCGACCCGTACCCCTCTGGCGGCGGCGCAACCACCTGCGATGCGCTCTGGATGGGCGTTCCGCTGATCACGCTGGCGGGCGATCGCTCCGTCGGGCGAATGGGCGTGAGTGTCCTGCAAAGCGTGGGTCGACCGGAGTGGATTGCAGAGGATGCGGAGCAGTATGTCCGCCCCGCGGAGAACCTGACGGCGGATGTGGCCGCCTTGAACCAGACGCGTCTCGGTCTCCGCGACCCGATGGAGCGGAGTCCCCTGCGCGACGAGGTCGGTTTTGTCAGCAGGTTCGGTGGAGTGTTCCGCCAGATGGCGGACCGCCGGTCCGTCCATTCGCCCGGCGAGGGCGCCTGGTGAGGTGCACTGTGGGGGAGGCACTCGGACCCGGCCCGGCCCTGGATTCTGGCGCCTCCCCCGGGGTTCGCCGGTCCGGGCGGTTGCGCGTCGAGGCCGGAGGAGGCTTCGGGAAGGGTGCCGAATCGACGCCGGGGGCGGGTAGTGCCGGGTTGGAGCGGCCCTGAGCTTCGGATACGATGGGGGCTGCGATCGACGGGCGTGACAACTGTGCTTGGGGGCGGAAACATGATCCTGGGGAAGATCTGGCGGTCGGTGAAGGCTCAGTTCAACAAGCTGGCCAACTCCATCCGGGGTGTCGATCCGATTGCCGAGATGCAGTATGAGTACGACCGCTCGGTCGAGCAGCTCCGCGAGGGTCGCGAGGGCCTGGCTCAGTACCGCGCCCTGGTCGAGCGGGTGCAGCGGCAGGTCGACAAGCAGCAGAAGCACGTCAACGAGCTCGAGTCACGGATCCGCGCCTACCTGAACGCGGGCCAGCGCGAGACCGCCTCGAAGTTCGCCCTCGAGCTGAAGCGGGCCCAGGGCGACCTGGCCGAGAACCAGCAGCAGCTGAACCTGCACGAGCAGGCCTATCAGAACAACCTGCTGAAGATCAAGCACGCCATGAGCAAGCTCGAGGACGTGCGGAACAAGATCTCCAAGTACGACGCCGACCTCAAGATGAGCCGCGCCGAGGCCGAGATGGCCCAGGTCGCCGGCCAGCTGCACTTCGACGTGACAACCGACTTCAGCCAGGCCGAGGACATCATCCAGGGCCAGATCGACAAGAACCGAGCCAAGGTCCGCGTCACGGCCGACCTCTCGGGCGAGGGGCTTGATCAGATCAAGGCCGAGCGGGCCGTCGAGTCGGCCGTGGCCGAGGACGCGCTCCGCGAGTTCGAGCGTCTGAACGGCATGGTCACGCCCGAGACGGCCGCCGTGCCCCAGGCCACCAAGCAGCTCGGCCCCAAGCAGCTCGAGCAGATCCCGGAGATCTGAGCCCGACCGGCTGAGTCAACGACTGCGATCCGCCCACCACCCCTCCATCTGACCCGGAGTCTCGACGTGTCGGCGATCGAAGGGAAGCTCGAGAAGCGGCCGGAGGGATCGGCCGCCTTGCCGGGTGAAGGGGTGGGGGCGGTGCCAGGCTGGTACCCCGGCTGGGCCCGCGAATTCGCGGAGCAGTACTATGCCGGCACCACCTGCCTGTTCGTCATGCACGGCGATGTGCACGACCTGATCAGCCAGGGGGATACCCCGGCGGCCGGTTATGGCAGCCTCCCCGAGTTCCTGGCAACCCAGCTCTTCGGAGGCTGGGACCTGGTCCTCCGCCACGACCTCAGCCAGGGCCTGCGCCCGTATGCCGGTTCGAATCCGGAGCGGTACCGGGCCATGCTGGCGAAGATCACCGAGAAGCTGGGCGACCCGAAGACCTGGCCCCGCGACCCCGACGCCGTGCTGGCGCTGCTGGACCGCTTGATCCAGGACATCCTGCTCCAGGACAAGCCGGAGAAGCGCCCCAGCCTGGGGATCATCTTCGAGCACGCGCAGTACCTGGTGCCGGCCGGCGATCTGTCGCAGCTGGCCGGCCCGCAGGGGGCCCGCCTGGTGCGGCTGCTCTCGTGGGCCCAGAATCCGTACATCAAGCGCAGCAACATCGCGTTCTGCCTGCTCGCCGACCAGCTCTCCGAGGTCAACGACCGGCTGGTCAGCAGCTCGCATGTCTCGGCGATCACGATTCCGATGCCGACCGCCCCCGAGCGCGAGAGCTTTCTGGCCTGGGCCGATCGCACGGGCGCGGTGGACAAGATCACCGACTTCGATCGCGCGCAGCTCACGAACCTGACCGGTGGCCTGAGCCTCGTCAGCGTCGACCGACTGGTCTCGCAGGCGCAGCAGTCGGGCGCCAAGCTGGACAACACCACGCTCAAGGGTCTCAAGAAGGGCCTCATCGAGCGGCAGGCGCGCGGGCTGGTCGAGTTCGTCGAGCCGAACAAGACGCTCGACGACTTCGTCGGCAACGAGGCGATCAAGAAGCGGCTGCTGCAGGACGCCGCATTCCTGACCAAGGGCCGCTACGACGCCGCCCCGATGGGCTACCTGATCTGCGGACCCGTTGGCACCGGCAAGACATACCTGGCCGAGTGCTTCTCCGGCTCGGTGGGCGTCCCGTGCGTGAAGCTCCGCAACTTCCGCTCGAAGTACGTGGGCGAGACGGAGTCAAACCTCGAGCAGATCCTGACCGTGCTGCGGGCGCTCGGGCCGGTCGTCGTGGTCGTCGACGAGGCCGACGCGGCGCTCGGGGACCGCGACAACAGCGGGGACTCGGGCACCTCCAACCGGGTCTTCTCGATGATCGCCAGCCAGATGGGCGACACCCGTTACCGCGGCAAGCTGATCTGGATGCTCATGACCAGCCGCCCGGACGCGCTGCCGATCGACCTGAAGCGTCAGGGCCGGGCCGAGGTGCACCTGCCTCTGTTCGCACCCCGCGACGACGCCGAGGTGCGATTGATGTTCGAGGTGATGGCCCGGAAAAACAAGGCGGGCCTCGACCCGGCAGCCATCCCCGAGGGGACCGCCAACCGCGGCCTCAGCGGCGCCGACATCGAGAGCATCGTGCTCGATGCCAAGCGCCGGGCCCTTGCCGAGGACCGCGAGACGATGACCCGGCCCGACCTCGAAGGGGCCCTGGCCGACTTCATCCCCTCGGCGCAAGGGCTCCAGAAGGAGATGCAGGAGATGGCCGCGGTGCTGGAGTGCACCTCGGTCTCCTTCCTGCCCGAGGACTGGAAGGCCAAGGTGATGGCACCCGACGGCCGCTCGCGGATCCAGGAGCGCATGACCGCGATTCGCCGCACCCTCGAAGACTGACGCGCCCCGTCCCAGCGCCGGTACCGCCCGTCCTGGCCCTGGCGGCCAGCCCGGATCCCGATCGACGACCGCCTCCGATGCCCCTTACCCCGGAACTGACCATGAGCAAGAAGCACGAGAAGGCCGGCCGCCAGAGCTGGCTCGACGAGTCCGACAACCCGCAGATCGACGAGCACGCCATGCGCCTCGGCAGCTTCCTCGAGGCGATGGCCGACGGCCGCATCGAGCGGAACGAGGTCCAGGCGGCCGAGGAGCGGGTCACGGCGCTGCTGAAGTCGGTCGAGCCCAAGCTGGACGACGCCCTGCACGCCGAGGTCACCCAGCTGCTCTGCGAGATGACCGCCTACAACATCATGCACACCATCCACGAGCTGACCGAGACCAAGCCGAAGACCAAGTTCCGCGGCTGAGAACTCCGACGACCGCAACTCGTGACGTCATGAAAAACGCCGGGAGCCCGAGGCCAGCGCTGGCCTCGGGCTCCCGGCGTTGTGTCATCTCGTGGCGATGGCTCCAGGACTCACCAGCTGCCCTGATCAGCGCCATCGGTCCACGAGCCGCCGCCGGAACCGGACGAGTCGGACGACCAGCTACCACCGCCGCCACCACCGCCACCGCCCGAGAAGACGTCGGGGAAGTTGATGCTGATGCCGCCACCGCGGCGGCCGCTGGACATCCAGCGGCTGGCGGCCTCGGCGGCCGCGATGAAGATTGTCGGGTCCGGGGCGATGTAAACGCGGTCGCGCTCGACCTGCATCCGCCGCACGCGCGCCTGGTGGGCGGCCGCCTCGAGGGCGTGGTGTGCCTCCGATTCGGCGGCGTGAGCCTGCTCGATGGCCTGCTCGTATTGCTGCTGGTTCAGCAAGGCATTGGCCTGGTTCAGGCGGGCCTCGGCGCCGCTGATGTCGACGGTGATCCCCGATCGATAGTACGCCTTTGCCTCTCGGATCGTGCGGCCGGCACGGGTGACTTCTCCGATGGCGCCATTGGCCAGCGAGATGTCCTGAGCCGCCAGCTCCTCGGCCCGTTTCAGATTGTCGTTGACCTCGTCCAGGCGGTGCAGGGCCTGCTCCCAGTCCGAGGCGGCCAGCCCGTTCGGCCCGGTCAGCTCCGCAAGCCCCTGGGTGGCGGCCCGGTAGCGCTGGTTTGCGGGCGGGCGGTCCTTCTGCTCCTGGCTCAGCAGCGCCCCCAGGCGACGGGCATACTCGCGGGTCGATTCGAGACGATCGCGATAGCGGCGGGCCGCCTCGATGTCCTCACGGGCCTGCTTGTCGGCCACCTGGTAGCCCTGGCGGGCGGCCTCGAGCCGGTGCCGGACGTCGGGCCAGTTCACTGAACGCTCGGCCATCGAGGCCTCGGCCTCCTGCCGGTGGCTCTCGGCCAGCTCGAGCGCCTTGCGGGCGTCGGGGCCGATGGTGCTGGCCTGATCCCGAAACAGCCCCACGGTCTTCGACGCCTCCTGGGCCACGCTCCCCTGGAGCGTCTGGCACTGCTGGGCCAGCTCGACCAGGACCTTGTGGGTCTCAGTCACGGCCTTCAGCAGCCCGTCGGCCTGGGCCTGCTGGCCCTTGACCTGCTCGAGCAGCCTGGCGCCCTGGAGGTACTGCTGCAAAGCGTCCGAGCTGGCCTCGGCCGCCTGCTGGATCTGGGCGTCGTTGACGCCGATCAGGGCCCTGGCCTCGTCCAGGTTCTCGGAGACGGGGGCCCAGGACGGGGCCGCGAAGCGATCACGCAGCTCGGCGACCAGGGCGCCGACGGCCTGGGCCGCGCCCTCGAGCCGGCGATTCTCCTCGCGACGGACCTCGATCTCGTGCAGGTTGCCGTCGCGGGCCTTGCGGTGCCGTTCGATGGCCTCACGGGCCTCGGCCAGCGCCTTGCCGCTCTGCTCGAGCGACTTGCCGGCCGTCTCGGGGTTTGCCCGTCGCAGCTCGGTCAGCGCCGTCTCGTTGTGCCGCCGGGCCCGCTGGAGCCGGGGGTCGGGGTTGGCCTCGGGCTCGGTCAGCTTCAGCCCCTCGGCGCGATAGCGCTCGACCTCGGCCGCCAGGCCATCGATCGACTCCCGCGTCGTCTCGGAGTCCTTGAGCCGGGCCAGGATCTGGGTGGCGTGCTCGTTGGCCGCTTCGACGGCCTCGCGGGCCTTCCCGATCACCACGCTGGCCCCGATGGGGTCGGAGGGCAGCAGCCGTTCCGCCTCCGCCACCAGCGTCTCGAATGGCGCGATCCGGGACTGGTAGGCGGCCACCGGCAGCTTGGCGGCGCCAATCTGCGTGATCGCCTCGCGGAGCTTGCCCATCGTGGCGTGCGCCGATTCCAGGCCCGACCGTGCGTCCTCGTGGCCCTGGTTGAGCTGGTCGAGCCGCTGCTGGCAGCTGTCGGCCTTGCGGAGCAGCTCGGGGAAGTCGCCCTCATTGTCCAGGAGCTGGCGAGCCTCCTGGGCCTGCTTGATCCCGACCGACGAGCCCTTCTTGATCAGAGCCTGGGCCCGGTCCCAGACCTCCATGATCTTGAGCCAGCGGTCCCAGAGGCCGTTGAGGTCACCCTCCACGGCGTTGTAGACCTCGCGCGACTGGCCCGCCATCGGTACCGTGAAGTCCGGGTCGGTCTCGGGTAGCGCCTTGTGCCGCTGACGGAGCCCGTCGAGCCGATCCATCAGCGTCACCGCTTGCTCTCGGAAACCCTTGAACTCGGTGTCCACCTGCGCCTGGAGCCGTCGCTTCCGCCACCAGAGGAGACCGTAGATGCCGGCCCCGATCGCCGTGGCGAGCGCCAGCAGGGCCAGGGGTACGGTCCGCGTGGCGAACCGGTGGCTGCTGTACTGGTCGCGGGCCCGATCCCGCACGGTGGTGAGGCTCCGCTCGGCCGCCTGGAGGTCGGCCAAAGCTCCGCGGTCGTCGGTGGCGGCCCGCTCGCGGGCGGTCGCCAGCCGACGCTGGGCCTCGGCCCACTCGCGCTCGATCGGAGCGATCATGCCCCCGGAACCCTTGAGCCGGTTGAAGGCCGTCGCGGCCGACTTTTCGAGCGTGCCAACGGCCGGCAACCGGGCCGCGACCTGCTGACGGTACTCGCCGAGCTTGCCCGCGTGTTCCAGCGCGTCACGGAGCATCGGCTCGATCTGCGCCACCAGAGCCGTCGCCTGGGCGGGATTGGACACGACGGCCTTGTGCGCCTCGTCGATGAGGCGGTTGGCGTCATCGAGCTGCTTCTGCACGGTCGCGGTCGGGAGCCCCGCCTGTCCGGCCGCCTCGATCGCCTTCAGCACCTCGCCGGAGAGGCCCGTGGCCGACCGGAGCTGGCCATCGAGCTCGGCCTGGAGGGCCGAGGTCCTTCGCAGTTCGTCGAGGATCGCCTGGAGCTCGCGGCTAGCCTGCTGGGAGAGGTCGAGCGCCTCCCCGGCACTGGTGCCGACCCGGGCCCTGGCCGTGGCGAGACCCTCGGTCGCCTGCCGCAGCCGACCCTCGATTGCCTGGGTCTGGAGCCCGGCCGCCTTGCGCGTCTCGAGCTCCTTCTGGGTGGCTGCGACCTGGGCGTCCGCCGCGGTGAGCGCGGCCTCGGCGTCACCGCGAAGCTTGACCTCGCGCACCGCGGCCTCCTCACGCCGCGATGCCATCTCCTTGTCCCGCGACAGGATCCAGCGGTCGATCTGGGCTACCAGCACCCGCAATCCTTGCAAGTACTTGCCCTCGCGGGCGTAGCTGAAGAAGTGCGGCTGGAGCAGGTCGCGTTCGATGAACGGGTCGCGGAAACCGAACCGCTCCTGCAGCTCCTTGCCGCCCAGCACGAGAATCTTCCGGTTCCCCAGATCCATGAGGATGATCACGACCCGGCGCTCGTCGAAGGGCCGCTTCGCCTCGCGGGCCTGGGCCTCCCACTTCGAGGTCAGGGCGTTGAGGTACTCGCGCGGCGCCCGGGCGCCAGTGCCGGTGCTCTTCACGACGACCACGTAATACGTCTGAGGCGAGGTGCTCTCGAGCCGGGCGATGTCCTCGCGGAGGGGCGCGTAATCATCAGGCACCCCGACAACGTAGACGTGCTGGTCCTCGCGGAGGTCGGGCACGCCGGAACGCTGCTGCGCCCAGGCGGTACCCACGGTCGACCAGAGGCCCAGGAGGAACCACGCCATCAGGCGATCGGCCCGCACCCTGGCAACCCGCGGCGTCGCCACAGCGGGGGTCTCGGGGCGGGGATCGGTGCACATCATGGTCGAAACACCTCTCGCACGGATGGGGTCGGGGGGCCGAACGCAGATCGCCCCCCGGATGATCCACAATTACGCTACCAACTGAAGGGTTGTGCTCGCGAGCCCCCAGCCCACCACCGTTTCTTACGCCTCGGAACACCGTGGCTTCAGAATCCGACGCAGCCTCGTCTTGACGACCCCCGGCCCCGTTCGATAATGTACCTCCACGCAGCCGAAGTGGCGGAACTGGCAGACGCGCTAGGTTCAGGTCCTAGTCCGCTTAACGGCGGGTGGAGGTTCAAATCCTCTCTTCGGCACTGCTCAAGGGCTTGCAGCGGGAACGCTGCAAGCCCTTTTTTGTTCCCGTCCGTCCGGCTCCCCCTTGCAATTCGTCGGGCCGACCTCGCCCTTGAGTCCCCGCTCGCCGGGCCCGCGAACCTCCAGCCAGATCTTGTAGTTGCCCGCCGCGGTGGTAGGATGAGTTCACGCTGCACCCGTAGCTCAATTGGATAGAGCATCAGTCTTCGGAACTGAGGGTTAGAGGTTCAAGTCCTCTCGGGTGCACTGTTCGGAAACCTTGCGGGATCCCAGGTTTCGAATCGCTGCCAGGTCCGGGCATCAGGACAGCGCCATGAACGCGGGCGCGACTGGCCACGGGATCTCGAAGCGACGTGAATGCTGAGATCCCGAGTCTGCTCGCTGGCGTCTCGCCTCCCCGAGCCCACCGATGGAGCGGTGGGGGTCGCGACGACCATCTCACTCGGGGGCCGACGCAGTCGACTCCGAGCGTCGGAGACAGCGTGGTCTCCATCGTAACCGGGGCGAGTTCGTCACGGCCAAGCAGGCGGAACTTGCTGGCTTCGGCATCGGTTCGGCACGGACGGAGTGCCTGCGCTGCCGCTCGGATGCTGTTAGCGCTGGCACGGCGGCCGGCCCTGACCTGGCAATCCGGCGCTGACAGGCCGACTCCGTGCACCCGGGGCGTTGCAATCGGTCAGGGGACAGCCTAGATTCCACGAGCCACGGATCGGGCCGCGAGTGCAGGCAGCGGCGCCCCGATTTTTCCCACCCCCTCTCGGCCGCATCGATCGAACCCGGCCGTGCATCGGTGTCGTCCTCCGTTCCGGGAGCGAGGTCGCCGGCACGTTTCGGGAGCGACCCCGCGGCTGCTCGCCGCGGAGAGTCCTCGATGTCACTGGCACACCCCACAGCCACCGCGCTGGCGATCGCGATGTTGCTGAGCTTGTCCGCCGGGATGACCGTCACCCGGGCGGAGGATCCGTTCGCGGCCGCGATTCGCCCCACGGATCCCAGGACGCCCGAGGAGGAGCGCCGGTCGTTCCGCGTGCCGCCGGGCTTCGCGGTCCAGCTCGTGGCGTCCGAGCCCGAGATCCAGAAGCCGATGAACCTGGCGTTCGACGCCCGTGGCCGGCTCTGGGTCAGCGGATCGACCGAGTACCCGTACCCCGCCCCCGCGGATCGGCCCGGTCAGGACTCGATCCGGATCCTCGAGGACCGCGATGGCGACGGCCGGGCCGATCAGGTGACCGTCTTCGCCGAGGGGCTGAGCATCCCGATCGGCCTGTACCCGTACCGGGACGGGGCGATCGTCTACAGCATCCCGTACATCGAGGATTTCCAGGATCGCGACGGCGACGGCAAGGCCGACCAGCGCGAGCGACTCTACGGTCCGCTCGGGTACGACCGCGACACGCACGGCATGAACAACGCCTTCCGTCGCGGGTTTGACGGCTGGATGTACGCCAATCATGGCTGGGCCAACAGCTCGACGATCCAGGGCAAGGACGGTAGCCGGATCGACGTCCAGGGCGGCAACACGTACCGGGTCCGGCTCGACGGCTCGCGGGTCGAGTGGTTCACGCACGGCCAGGTCAACCCGTTCGGCATGACGTTCGACCCGATGGGCGACCTGTACAACGCCGACTGCCACACCCGGCCGATCATGCTCCTGATGCGCAACGGGTACTACGACAGCTTCGGCAAGCCGCACAACGGCCTGGGCTACGTGCCGGCCGTCATGGAGCACACCCACGGCTCCACGGCGATCGCCGGCACCACCCGCTACACGGGGACGAACTTCCCGGCCGAGTACCGCGGGAACATGTTCGTCGGCAACGTCATGACCAGCCGGGTGAACCGCGATGCGATCGGATATCGCGGCTCGTCACCGTACGCGATCGAACAACCCGACTTCCTGATCTCGGACGACCCCTGGTTCCGACCGGTCGACATCCAGGTCGGGCCCGACGGCGCCCTGTACATCGCCGACTTCTACAACAAGATCATCGGCCACGTCGAGGTCCCCCTCAACCACCCCGAACGCGACAAGGTCCGGGGCCGGATCTGGCGGGTGGTGTACAAGGGGGAGGGCCAGGATCGGCCGACCCTGAGCCCGTCGCCCGACCTGCGGGCTGCCGACGCGGCCGGACTGATCGCGGCCTTCGACCATCCGGTGCTCGGCGTCCGGATGCGCGCGGGCGATGAGCTGGCCGATCGGATTGGACCGGCCGCCAGCGAGCCCCTGCGGGTCGCACTCGGCTCGACCTCCCCGACCGTCCGGGCTCACGCGCTCTGGGCCCTCTTCCGTCTTGGAGCGATCCGTCCCGGAGACGTGACCAACGCGGCGCGCGACGCTGATCCCCTGGTCCGGACGCACGCCATGCGGGTGCTTTCCGAGACGGCCGCCTGGGACGACTCTCTGCGTGGTCTGGCCCGGGCGGGACTGGACGACAGCGACCCGTTCGTCCAGCGCACCGCGGTCGATGCCATCGGCCAGCATCCGGATGCCGAGGATCTGTCCCGGCTGCTGGCCCACCTGCAGCGCGTCCCGGAGGCGGATGCTCACCTGCGGCACGGGATCAAGCTGGCCCTGCTGGAGACGATCCGGAAGCCGGGGACCCTGGCGGCGTGGAGTGCCGGTCGGCCCACGGACGGGGATGCGAGCCTGATGGCGGAGATCGCCCTGGCGCTGCCGAGCCCCGAGGCCGGAGCGTTCCTGATCGAACAGTTGCAGACCCGGCCGGTCGCACCCGCCCTGATGGGCGAGCGACTGCGGCACGCGGCCCGGCACCTGCCGGCCGATGTCGACGTGTCGGCCCTGGCCAGGATCGCGCAGGCCGGCGTGGCCGACGACGTGGACCTCCAGCTCGACCTGCTGCTGGCGATCCGGGAGGGCCTTCGCCAGCGCGGCGAGTCCGAGCCGGAGTCCGTCCGCTCCTGGGGCACCACGCTCGCCAGTCGCCTGCTGGAGTCGGTCGCCGCCCGCGGCACGGACTGGGTCGCGCTCGATGCGGCCGGCCAGCGCTCGAAGCCGTGGCGGATCGAACCCCGCCGCTCGGCCGACGGCACGGGTCCGTCGCCGTACCTGAGCTCGCTGCCGCTGGGCGAGGGGTTCGTCGGGACGCTCCAATCCCGCACGTTCGAGATCCCCGCCACGCTCAGCCTGTCCGTCTGCGGGCACCTCGGCCCGCCGGATCAGCCCGTCGCGCCCCGGAACCTGGTGCGGGTCCGGCTGGTCGCCACGGGGCAGGTGCTGGGAGAGGCGCTGGCCCCGCGCAACGATGTTGCCAAGGCGGTGACCTGGGACCTGTCGGCCCACGCCGGCCAGCTCGGCGTGATCGAGGTCGTCGACGGCCTGAACCTGCCGGCCTACGCCTGGATCGCCGTGGCCCGGGTCGAGCCGCCGGTCGTGAGCGTGCCCACGCTCGATCCGGAGGTGGTCGCGCGCCGGGCCACGGCGGCGGCCCAGCTCGTCGAGGCGCTCGGGATCCGCGAGCAGGAGCCGGCGGTGCGCGGGATGGCCCGCGACACCCTGGCCGAGACCGCAGTCCGGGCCCAGGCCGCCCGCACCCTGGTGGCGCTCCGCCCCGATCATCGCCGCGCGGCATTGGTCCGCATCGTGGGCGATCCGGCGCTGCCGGCGGTGCTCCGCGAATTCATCCTCACCCATGTGGTCGAGCCCGACGCCGGTGGGACCGACGACCTGATGGCCCGGGTCGCCCGCGAGATCCCGTCGCGACTCCAGTCGACGCTCGCCGAGTCGCTGGCCGAGACCGATGACGGGGCGGCCCTGCTGCTGACCCTCGCCGAGCGCGGCTCGCTCTCGCCCCAGCACCTGCGGACCCCGACCGTCGAGGCGAAGCTGACCTCGCACGCCGACGCGACCATCGCCGGACGCTACGAGCAGCTCATGGCCGCGCTGCCACCGGTGGCCGAGCAGACGCGCGACCTGATCGCCGCCCGCAGCAGTGGCTATCGGGCCGCGCATCCCGATGCGGATCGCGGCCGGGTCGTCTTCGAGAAGAACTGCGCGGCCTGCCACCAGATCGGCGGCAAGGGCAGCCTGGTCGGCCCCCAGCTCGACGGCGTCGGGCTCCGCGGCGCCGAGCGGCTGATCGAGGACATCCTCGACCCGAGCCGGAACGTCGACCCGGCGTTCTTCGCCACCCTGGTGGCACTGCACGACGGCCGGGTGCTCTCCGGCCTGGTCCGGCGCGAGGAGGGGCCGAACCTGATCCTGGTCGATCGCGCGGGCCAGGAGCAGGCGATCCCGACGGCCGGGCTCGAGGAGCGGCGGGCCACCCGGCTGTCCCCGATGCCCGGCGACTTCGGTCAGATCCTCGCCGAGGCCGAGCTCTACGACCTGGTCACGTTCCTGGTCGCCAGCGCCCAGCAGCCGACCGCGCCGGTGTCGTGGCGGACGGTGCCGATCGACCGCAAGTTCCGCTCCGAGGGCGTGGCGGTCGCCGACGTCAACCGCGACGGCCGGCCCGACATCCTCGCCGGCGAGCTCTGGTACGAGGCGCCGAACTGGGTCGCCCACGAGATCACGACGCCAGGCGACTATGGCGACGGGGCAGGGGGGTACAGCCGTTGCTTCTTCTGCTTCGCCGATGACGTGAACCACGACGGCTGGCCCGACGCCATCGTGATCGGCACCCCCGGCGAGCCGTGCGTCTGGTACGAGAACCCGCAGGGCAAGCCCGGCCCCTGGCCCTCGCACCGGATCGCGGCGAGCGCCTGCAACGAGACGCCCTTGCACGTCGACCTGCTCGGCGACGGCCGGAAGGTGCTCGTCATGGGCACCCAGCCCGAGGGTCAGGCGGAGAGCGGCCAGATGGCGTGGTTCGCGCCCGGCCCCGACCCGACGCAACCCTGGGTCCTGCATGCGATCAGCCCGCCGAGCACGCCGGGCCACGAGATCCCCGGCACGCGACGATTCGCACACGGCCTGGGCGCCGGCGACCTCAACGGCGACGGCCGGCTCGACGTCCTGTGCACCGACGGCTGGTGGGAACAGCCAGCCGCACCCGACGCAGGGCCCTGGCCGTTCCACCCGGCGAAGCTCGGCGAGCCCGCCGCCCACATGCAGGTCGTCGACGTGGATGCCGACGGCCAGCCCGACGTCGTCAGCTCCTCGGCCCACGCATATGGCATCTGGGCCCACCTCCAGCGGCCGGCGGCGGAGGCGGGAGGCGCTCCGGGCTTCGAGCGGCAGGACCTGTTCCCGAAGCTCGTCTCGCAGACCCACGCCCTGCTCATGGAGGACCTGGATGGCGACGGCCTCAAGGACCTCGCGACGGGCAAGCGGTTCTGGGCGCACGGTCCCAAGGGGGACCCGGGCTCGGACGAGCCGGCCGTTCTGTACTGGTTCCGCACCACGCGTGGGGCCGACGGTCGGCTGAGCTGGACCCCGTTCCCGGTGCACCCGGACTCGGGCGTCGGCCTCCACTTCGCCATTGCCGACGTCAACGGTGACGGCGCCCCGGACCTGATCACCTCGAACAAGAAGGGCGTGTACCTGCACGAGCAGGTCCGGCCCGCCCCCCGCTGAGCCACGAACCGGGCCGTGGCCAGGGGGATTCGATCCTCACGGCCACGGGCCCTCCCGGCGGGCGTCAGTCCTTGGACATGAGCCGGGCCAGGGGCCTGGTGATGGCGATGTTCTGCCAGACGAGCTTGAGCATGACGGTCAGCGGTACGGCCAGCACCATGCCGACGACGCCCCAGCACAGGCTCCAGAACGCCAGCGAGATCAGGACCACCAGCGGGCTCAGGTCCACAGCCTTGGCGGTGAGCTGGGGCTCGATGAAGTTGTTGGTGACGAACTGGACCGTCAGCAGCAGCCCGATCACCGCCAGCGGCTTCCAGAGCGGCTCCAGCTCCAGCAGGGCCAGCAAGGCGGGCAGGGCCAGCGAGACCAGGCTGCCAAGGTAGGGGATGAAGTTGCCGACGAAGGTCAGCAGGCCCCAGGTGACCGGGAACGAGACGCCGAAGGCCCAGAGGATCACGACCACGGGGATGCCCGTCAGCAGGCTGGCCGTCGCCTTGGCGCGCAGGTAGCTGGTCATCGCCTCGCTGATCGATCCGAAGATCGCCATCACCCGCTGGGCCTGCGCCGAGGAGAAGCCCGCCTGGATCCGCTGCGGCAGCTGGCGGACCTCCAGGAGCAGGAAGATCAGGTAGAAGCCCACGACCAGCGCCTCGCCCAGGAAAGCGGCGGCCGAGTTGACCAGGCTCGACGCGATGGCGCGGAGCCGGAGCGTGGTCTCGACCTCCGTCTGGGCCGCCCGGGGTGGCCCGCTCAGGAGCCAGGCCGGCAGGTGGGAGCGGCCCCAGGCGTTTCCCTGGTCGAAGATCACGCGTGCTCGATCGACCAGCCGTGGCAGCTCCTCGCGGAGCTGGACGAGGTTGTTGTAGACCAGGGCGGCGAACCCCAGGATCAGGGCCGCGACCACCAGCGCCAGCACGGGACCGGCGATCGCCTCGGGCACGCGCCGCCGGAGCGCCCGGGAGGCCGGCAGGATCATGTAGGCCAGGAAGACGGCCAGCACCAGCGGTCGCAGCAGCGACGCCAGCTCCTTCAGCAGGTACCAGCTCGCTGCCCCACAGACCAGCGCGGCCGTGAGGCCATACAGGGGCACCAGCTCGCGCCGGAGGCGGCCCCAGCGCGTGGTTGCCTCGGCGTCGAGCGGCGACCCAGGGGGCAGGGCGGATCCACTGGCGGGCATGTCAATTCCTGGCTTCATGGGACGGATCGCAGGCCGGGGCACCCGGGCCCGCCGGCGGCGCAACCTCGGCCCTCCGCGATCCCGATGGCCCCATGTTAGGGGGTAAGACCCGGCGTTGCATCGGGGTCCAGCGGGAACCCGGGCCGGCAATCTCTGGCGAGGTGCGGAGGCGCGTTATCATGGTTCCCGCATCCGGGACCCGTTCCCCCTGTCCGAGGCCCCGACCCGATGATCGGATTCTCACGCGTCGCCTGCGCCGCCCTGACCCTCCTGCTGGTGGCCCCCATGTCGCCCACGAGTCTCGCCGCGGCCACGACGGACGTCGCCGCCCCGCTGCGCTACACGGTCAAGTTTCCCGAGCCTCAGACGCACTACGCCGAGATCGTTGTCGACGTGCCGACCGACGGTCGCCCGGCCGTCACCCTCATGATGCCCGTCTGGACGCCCGGCTCGTACTTGGTCCGCGAGTACGCCCGACACGTCGAGAACTTTTCTGCCAGGGGAGCCGACGGCAAGGCCCTCGAGGTCAGCAAGACCCGCAAGAACCGCTGGACCATCCAGACCGGCGGGGCCGAGCGGGTCCAGGTCAGCTACCGCGTGTATGCCCGCGAGATGGGCGTGCAGTCGAGCTGGATCGACGCCGGGTTCGCACTGCTCAACGGCGCGGCCACGTTTCTGACCCTCGCCGAGGACGCCGGTCCCCGGCCCCACGAGGTCGCGCTGATCCTTCCCCCCGGCTGGCTCAAGAGCTTCACCGGCCTGCCCGACGCCCCCGGGGGCGGTGCGCACCGGTTCGTGGCCCCCGACTTCGACACCCTGGTCGACTGCCCGATCTACGCCGGTAACCCCGCCGTCTACGAGTTCCAGGTCGACGGCAAGCCCCACTACCTCGTCAACGAGGGGGAACACGGCGTCTGGGACGGCCCCCGCTCGGCCCGCGACGTCGAGGCGATCGTCCGCGTCCAGCGCGATTTCTGGGGCAGCCTGCCTTACGACAAGTACATCTTCTTCAACCTGCTGACCGAGTCGGGCGGCGGCCTGGAGCACAAGAACTCCACCGTGCTCATGGCCAGCCGCTGGGCCACCCGGCGCCGGGCCGATTACCTCGGCTGGCTGAACCTCGTCAGCCATGAGTACTTCCACACCTGGAACGTCAAGCGCATGCGGCCGGCCGAGCTGGGCCCCTTCGACTACGAGAACGAGGTCACGACCCGCAGCCTCTGGATCGCCGAGGGGTTCACCAGCTACTACGACCGCATCTTCGTGCGACGGGCCGGCCTCTGCACCGTGGAGGAATTCCTCGCCGGCGACCCTCCGGGCGCCGCGGCCGAGGTCGACCGGACCCGCAACGACATCGAGGTCCTGCACGACACCCCCGGGCGGCTGGTGCAGCCCCTGGAGTCGGCATCCTACGACGCCTGGATCAAGTTCTACCGCCGCGACGAGAACACGGCGAACACCGGGATCAGCTACTACACCAAGGGCGCCGTGGTCGCCTTCCTGCTGGACGCCCGCATCCGGGCCGCCACCAATGGCGCGAAGAGCCTCGATGATCTGATGCGGTTGGCCTATGAGCGATTCTCGGGCGCGCAGGGCTACACCCCCGAGCAGTTCCGGGCGCTGGCCTCGGAAGTCGCCGGAACCGACCTGTCCGGGTTCTTCGCCAGGACCCTGGAGTCAACCGAGGAGCTGGACTATACCGAGGCCCTCCAGCAGTTCGGACTCCGGTTCGCCGAGCCCAAGGCCGAGGGAGGCAAGTCCGAGGGGACCGCCGAGCCGAAGCCGGCCAAGGCCTGGCTCGGCCTGGGCACGAAGTCGGAGGACGGCCGCCTGGTGGTCACGCGCGTCAAGCGCGGGACGCCCGGCTTCGCGGCCGGGTTCAACGTGGGGGACGAGATCATCGCGCTGGGCGATGAGCGGATCCGAGCCGGTCAGTGGGGCCGACGGATGGAGCAGTTCCGTCCCAACGAGACCACCAGCGTCCTGATCGCCCGCCGCGATCGACTGATGCGGCTCGACGCGACCTTCGGGGTCGAGCCGCCGAACCGCTGGGCCGTCGAGCGCGACCCCAAGGCCGACGACTCTGCAAAGGCCCGCCGCCGCGCCTGGCTCGGGTCCGAGTGAGTCGGGCGTCCGGGCCGGCCGATCACGCGAACGGGCCGCGCTCCCCCAGGGGAAGCGCGGCCCGTTCTGCGGCCGGTGCTCAGGAAGCGATCCCGATCACTTGGGGGCTTCGGTGGTCGCGGGGGCGTCGGCGCCCTTGACGGCCTCGCCGGCGCTCTCGACGGCCTTGCCCGTGGCCTCGACGGCCTTGCCGGTCACGTCGGTGGCCTTCTCGGCGGCGGCACCGACCTTGTCGGCCGCACCCTCGACGGCCTTGCCGGCCTTCTCGAGACCGACCTTCTCGAGGCCCTTGCCCGTGGCCTCGGTCGCCGACTCGGCGGCCCCACCGACCTTGTCGGCGGCGTTCTGGACGGCCTTGCCACCCTTCTGGATCGCCTCGCCGGTGGCCTCGGCCGCACCGCCGACGCCGTCCTTCACCTGCTCGGCCGTCTCGCTGTTGCAGCCGGCCAGCAGCGAGGCACCCAGAACCAGCGCCGCCCACGAGGAAACTCGAACGCGCATCCTGTCATCTCCACGATCGTTGATCGGCATGCGGGTCCTACCCATCCACGGCCGTC
The DNA here is from genome assembly GCA_964624465.1 of uncultured Isosphaeraceae bacterium. Classification (GTDB taxonomy): domain Bacteria; phylum Planctomycetota; class Planctomycetia; order Isosphaerales; family Isosphaeraceae; genus CAZUZD01. The sequence goes on along the minus strand of CAZUZD010000007.1, from coordinate 34,547 downwards.
GGCCACTGCGCCAACGGCGACGGATCGGGTCGGACCCGGATTCGCAACCCCGCCCGATCACGGCACACGCCGAGGTGCAAGGCCGGGTCGCCCGACCCAACTTTACGCGGGAACGGCTCCAATTTGTTTGGTCTTTCCGCGCCAGTTTGTCAGATTGGCTCAAGTCTCAGAAGCTGGACAAGCTGGATAAGCTCCAGTCCCGCTCTGAGCATCCTCCCGGAGGCGATCCGATGCTCTGCGTGGCCGTGACGTACGTGATCCAGGCCGGCCAGGAGGCCGCCGTCGCCGAGCACTTTCAGGCCCTCACCGGCCCGACCCGTGCCGAGCCCGGCTGCCGCTTCTATCTGGTGCACCGGTCGCCCACGGACCCGCGACGGTTTTTTCTCTATGAACAGTACGACGATGAAGCCGCCCTCGAGGCCCATCGGGCCTCCGAGCACTTCCAGCGTCACGTGCTGGCCGGGATCCTGCCCGTCACCGAGTCGCGGTCGCCCGAGCTGTTCGTGCCGCTGACCGACTGACCCGGGCGGTCACGGCCGGGGCTCGATGACCAGGATCGCATGGGTCGCCAGCGGCGGCAGGGTCACAACGCTCGTGTCCCCGTCGCGCTCGGGGGTGAGCGACAGGCCACCCGGCTCCAGGTGGATCGGGCCGAACCCAGGACCGCGCAACCGCACCAGGATCCCGCCGATCGGCACGGACTCCTCGCGGAGCGGGACCTCGGCGCGGGGCAGCCCGTGTCCGGCCGTGGTGTTCAGGTCATTGAACAGATGGATCAGCGTCCGCTCGCCCTGCGGTCCCGGCTGCCGGTACGCCATCATGTGCACGCAGCGCGGGGCCTGGACGTCGAAGGGCGGGGGCTCGGCCGCCACCGACTCGATGGCCCGGGCGAGCATCCGGCGCTGGTACGGGTACGCGTAGCTCCAGAGCGCCGCTTCGATCCCGATCGCCAGGTAGACGACGCGACCCGCCCCGAATCGGCGGGCGACCACTGCTGGCCAGTCGCGATCGGCGCCCTCGGGCCGGTAGTGGGCGAGCACAGCGGCCGGATCGTCGGGCTCCGTCACGGCCACCAGCGGACCCTTGAAGATCGCTGCCCGGCCGGGCACGAGACCCTTCAGGGTGGCGTCGTCCCAGGTCGGGTGGTCGATCCAGCTCAGCCGCGCCACCCCGGTGCGCTCCTGCCAGTAGCGGTCGTCGAGGGCGATCGTGAAGTTGGCGTCGAGGGTCGGTCGTTCCGGCTTCGTGGCCGGCCGGCCGAGGTACCCGACGCCGAACACGTCGGCCAGTGCGAACTCGGGGCGGGGACGGCCCAGCTCGTCACAGATCGAGGTCTCGCCGGTCGCCACCAGCCCACCACCGCCGCGCACGAACTGGCGGATCGCCTCGACCTGAGCTCCGGAGAGCGCCGCGGCGTTCGGGAGGATCAGGACCCGATAGCGAGCGAGCCGATCCGGCGTCAGGTCCCAGTCGTTGATCAGGTCGAGCGGCAGGTGCTCCTCGAGCGCCGCCCGGAACCCGCCGAAGACGTGGGGCAGGAAGCGTTCGGCGATGTCGGCGTGGGCGTAGAACTGCCGGGTCTGCTCGCTGACGAGCATGGCGGCCCAGGGCAGGGGGCGAGCGTCCTTCACGAACCCGGCGCGGGCGTTGGCGTCGTCGAAGACGGCCCGCATCGAGGCCTGTCCGTCCTGGAGCCAGATGGCCTGCGGGGCGATGCCGCCATGGGTCATCGCGAGCAGGGCCCGCAGCCGACGCTCGTGCGCCGGGAAGCTGTCGGATCCGTACGGGTTGCCCCGCGACATCAGGTATGGCTCGCTGGCGTTCGGGCGCCCGCCGACGATCCCCCGCAGGTAGGCCGCGCCGAAGGCCGGGGCGACGCTCGCCCCCTGGTTCGTCTCGTCGAGCCACCACTCCTGCATCGGCAGGTCGAAGAGCAGGTTCATTCGGGTCGACATGACGCGGGGCGAGGTCAGCAGGTGGCCGTATCGTCCGGCATTCGTGGTCCAGGACATGACCACGGCGTCCGGCTTCGCCGCCTTGAGCCGTCGCTGCATGATGCGGTAGTGGTCCTCGAGCCGCTGGCCGCGCCAGACGAGATACGAGCGGTAGGCGACATCATTCAGGTCGACCCGGGCGGGCAGTTCGGCGCCGGCGTCCCGACGGTAGGCGGTCTTGCAGGCTGGACAGAAGCACAGCGGCGGGTGATAGTTGCCGTCGAACGAGTAGCCGTCGAGGTCGAAATCCACGAGCAGTTCGACCAGCAGGTCGAGGAAGTAGTCGCCCCAGGGGCCCTGATTGCAGCCGATCCGGGTGCCGAGGTCGTCGGCCTTCGGCTCGCGGCTGAGGATCGAGCCGTTGTCGTCCGGGTGAACCCGCCAGTCGGGGTGGGCGCCGACCGTCTCGACCGACGGGAACGGCGGCAACCCGAGCACCACGCGGATGCCCTTCGCATGCGCCGCGGTCACGAACTCGCGGAGAGCCTTCGAGTCGGGATCGTTCAGTCCGCCGCCGTCGCGTCGCAGCGGGTAGTAGGGCCAGACGATGTTGGTCTGGATGACCTGGGCCCCGACCCGCTCGGCCACCGGCAGCTCGCCCGGGGTGAGATAGACCATCCGGGTCACCGAGCGCGCCCATTCCGGGAGGGCCACCGGCTCGAAGGGCGGGGCGGAGTCGTCGACCCGACCAACCAGCAGTGAGGCCAGCATCAGGCTGAACCGGATCATGAGTCCCCCTCGTTGCAGGCGTGAGCCCTCAGCGCCCCGGGGCCTCCCCGGGCGATTGGCGAACGCTGGCATTCACGGGTGCCCGGGAGATTGTCGCACAGCAGACCCATGCCGCCGTTGGACCACCCCAGCATCCAGGTCCGACGACTCGACCGCGGTCGCCGGAACCGCCGACCAGGACCCCGATCGGCACCGGCCTGACCGGACCGCGGGCTGCCAGAGCCCTAGACAGTTGCACGCACTCGGAACTGGCGACCGTCAGCCGGACCGGCCCGACGGGGCGGATGTCAGAGATCGGTGCATCCGCCACGGCGTTCGGCCCGAGAAAATCCGGGGTGGTGGCGGGCACATGACCCGGCTCTTGCGTGCTACAATCGGATGTCTGCTCAGGGTGGAGCCTGGGATCTGGCCGACTCGGGAACGGACACGATGCCCCACGATCGCCGCCTGCAATCGCCGTCGCTGCCGACCGGGATGACCCGCCCCCAGCAGGTGCTGGCCCTGTGGACCTGCGTGCCGTTCGTCGCCCGCATCCTGACCACGGTCCTCTGGCAAGAGCTATTCAGCGATCGCGTGGAGCGGATCCTGGACCGGATCCACTCCCCTCGCAGGCCGCTTCCCCAGGACGCAGAGCCGGGTCAACCGGCGGACCGCGTCGAACGCGCGGCGTTTGACACCGGCAGCCACGAGTTCCCGACCTTCGGGTTCCGCTGACCGACGCGGTGGCATGGCCACGGCCGATCTCCCTCCCCGCCCGGGAGGCTCACGGGCGGGTTGTCACCTCCGGTCGCGCTGGAGCTTCCGGTCCAGCCCGATGCGATTCCGCCTCGTAGGCGTCCAGCAATTCCAGATCCTTCTTCAGGACCTGCAGCTCATTCCTCCGGGCCAGCTCATCCCGCGATTCGCACCCGCAGGCGATGAGCAGGACCAGCCCAATACCAAGAGACAGCCGAATTTTATCCAACGCTCCCGCACCTCCAGCGCCAATCACCCGACAGATTCCTCAGAAAACTGATCATAACAAACATGGCATGTCGGTCCAGTCAGAACCTCTCCCCTCGACCGTGACTGCGACCGGCTCCGCTGGATCGCGGTGGTCGTGACCAGGATAACCGGGAGAAAGTGACCCGGACTGAGCCGAGTCGCGGCCGGGCAACCGCGCTGCTTTCACGCAACATCACCCATCCGGGCGGAGCCGGCGCCGCCAGCAGACCAGCCTTCCGTGCGAGGAGCACCGATGGCGTGATCCGTACCGACGGGCTCGCTGCCACGCGAGTTGCCGCAGGCGCATTGCCCCCCACGGGGCGCCGTGCGATCCAGCGACGCGGGCCACCCCAGGTCGAGCCGAGGCCGACTCACCGGGCCGGGCCCCTTCGTGAGGCGAGCGGGAGCGGATGGGAATCGAACCCACCAGCGACCTGTCGCCAGGCCGCTCAACGGTTTTGAAGACCGACGCCCCTCAAGCCGTAACCTTAATCCGCACCAAGGGTAAGACACCCATCAGCGGAGGCTTTTCCCTTCTCCTGCCCTACAGGCGTGGCGAACTGCCCCCTGACCTGGCCGCCGTCGTGGCCGCCTGGGCCGACCTGCCCGAGCCGATCCGGGCCGCCGTCACTGCTCTGGTCGAGAGCCAGAGCCCCCGCAAGCCCAGCCAGGCCGGAGGTGGCCGATGAGCGGCGCCACGACCGGCCGGCAGCGGTTCGTGAAGGTGACCGAGGCCGACCTCGGCAGCGACCTGGACGACGACGAGTTCCGGCTCTGGAGTCTCCTGCGCCTGCACGGCTTCACCGATGAGGCCACGATCTACAAGAGCGTCGGGCAGCTGGCCAAGGGCATCAGAAAGGGCGAACGCCAAACCCAGCGCGTCCTTGCCAAGCTCCGGCGCCGTGGCTTGCTGGCGTCCGTGCCAAATCCGGGCCGCAAGATCGGCCGCAAGTTGCAGCTGACCGGGGCACCGGAACAGCCTCAGGAGCAGCCCGGAACCGACTGCCGCCCTCTGTCGCATCTGACACCCGTGGGTGTCACATCTGGCACCCAACCCGTGTCGCATCTGACTCCCAGGAGCGTCACATTCGACGTAGCTACGGGTGACACATCAGACACCCAGATTAGATTCCCCGTATTAGACGACCTGAATAGAAGACCAGAATACACCACCCCACAAGAAGGGCGGGCGGGTGGGGGTGATGGTGATGTTTCGGTTCACAATCACCAGGACCAAGAGCAGACCCGCCAGCTACTGGCGTGGGCCGGCAAGCTTGGCGCGAGCACCGACGGCGTCGCGTGGACCGAGTGGGTACGTCGCAAGCTTGAGACCGGCTGCCCGCCACAAATAGCCTGGAGCGCGTTGTGGGAAACGGTGGCGACCGCCAGCCATCCGCGTAGCAGCCGCTACGTCGACGGGACTGTCCGCAACTGGGGTACACGACCGATCTACCCAGCCCCCTGGCTCGCCGGCACGGCAGCGCCTCTGGCCGATGGCCAGGCCGGACCCTCGCGATTCATGACGGTGTCAGAGAGTCGTCGTGAGCGGTTCAAGCAAACGCTCTCGCAGATGGAGGACTACCCGCTAGGCGACGACCTGGAGTCAGAAGCCCGCCGGCGCGAACTCCGTAAGCAGCTAACCGCTAGCACGACCCTGAACGACATCGCCGACGACCCAGCGCCCGAGCCAGCCCCGCCCGCTCCGGCCCCGGCCCCGCCGCCCACCCCTGCGCCCGAGCCACCGACTGCTCCTGAACCGGCCGCACCCGCGACCGCAACCGTCACCACGGCGGGCACCCGTGAGGTGGCGGTATCGGCTCCGCCGACCCAACGACGGGACACGCTGAAGCCGCCCCCGAGCCAGGCACGGGTCGCCGTCCTCGACCCGGAGGCGTTCGCCCGGCTGGAAGCACAGACCCTCGAGGCCGAGGTGAGCGGGTCGCCGTTGGCCCGGCACTTCCGGGCCGCCCTGGAGGCTCAGCGCCCCCGGCAAGGCACCCCAGAGGCCGCGAGAGCGATTCCAGAGGCCCAGACGCCCCGAGAGCACGATCCAGACGCCCAGCGCATCCTGGAGGCCGTGGGGCCAGGCTGCGACGCCGGCGCCAGGGCACAAGCCGCGCGGCTGCTGGTCGAGAAGTTCGGGCCCACCGACTTGCGCCCCAGCAACACCGTCTACAGCCGCATCGTCGACGAGGTGGCCGCCGGCGACTGGCCGCCCGGCCAGCTGTCACGCATGTTTGGCCGGTCCCAGGCCCCTGACGTCCGGCGGCCCGGGGCCGTGTTCGTCAGCGGGTTCAAGCGGGCTCGTGCATCAGGTCCTGGCAACTTCGACCCCGCCGGCCAGCTCGGGGCCGCGCTCGGCATCTCGTGACCCGGAGGCCCGGCCGATGACCCGCAAGCAGCAGCTTGACGACCTGGTGGCCGCCCAGACCCGCGACGCCGCCACCGACCGCGTGTGCTCGCGAGCCTGCCAGGAGTCGCAGATCGAGACCGAGGGCGCGGCGGGGTTCTTCGCGCTGGTCGCGGACCCCCGCGCCGTCCCCGCCGACGCCGCCCTGATCGCCGAGGAGACATACACCGGCGCCAGCCTGCCCCAGCTCGCCCCGCCGTTTCGACTGGTCGGCGTCAGCCGGATCTGGAGCATCGACGTCATCAGGTACAAGCCCCCGGCGCGATGCCCGGTCTGCCTGGGCCGCGCTCTGCCCCGGCTGGCGATCTGCGCGTGCTGCCACGCCACCGCCACTGATCCGACGCCGCACCCGATGCAAGAGTCCGCCAAGGCCGCCAGCAGGCGGGCCCGGCTCGCGGGTGGCACCGGCGGCACGCCGCTGAAGCGCGGCCGCAAGGCGTTGTGGAGCGACTACCAGCCCGTGGGGGCCGTCTGACCATGCGCAAGCCACTGCGACCCGTCGCCGCGCCCGGAGAGCCCGACGCTGCCGACCTCGACTGGCGGAAAACCCGGGCGCTCGAGATGGCCCACAAGAAGGCCGCCGGGGTGCCCGTCCTCAAGATCGCCCGGTTCTACCGCGTCAGCCGCTCGGTCGTGTTCAGCGAGATCCGGGGCATCCCGGCCCAGATCCGCGACCGGATCGCCACCCTGGTCGACGAATCGCCCTGACGCCAGGGTTTTCGCGCACTTTCGGACAAAAGGGATGCGGGAGGAGTTTTTCGCCACTTCGTACCAAAAATACCGGTCGCACTGTGTGGCACCCCTGGCACCTGTAGGGCAGGAGCAGCGGAACCGATGCCCCTCAAAGCCCGTGGTGACTGCGTCTACTACTACGAGAACCGCCGGGTCGGTCACCGGGTCGTGTCGAAGTACGTCGCCAGCGGCCTGCTGGCGATCCTGGCCGATGAGCTCGACGAAGACACCCGTCAGCATCGGCAAGCCCGGCAAGAGGCCGAACGCCAGGCCCTGGCCGCCTGGCAGGTCACCGACGATGCCGAGCGGGCGCAGGTCCGGGCCGTGGTGCTGGCCGCCCGCCAGCTTGCTCAGGACCACCTGACCGCCCTCGGGTTCCACCGCGACCCCCGACGCCGTTGGAGACTGAAGATGACCACCGCGACCGCCACCGATCCGTCCGCCCCCACCGAGGCCCCGGCGCCCCCGCCCGCCCCGCTGAAGCGTGGCCACCCCGATGCCGCCAGCTTGCCCGTGTCGCATTCCCAGGGCCTCGGGCCGAATGTCGGCGTTGCTCGTAACTTGGTTGCCCACTGGCCGCCAGAGCAAAAGTGGCGCGTCCTCGACGACCTCGACGCCTTCGTCATGCGGCTGGCAGGCTCAAGCCCGAGCGGGGCCGTGCTGGCGCTGGCCGAGTCGGCCGGCCTGACCTGGATGCGGCTGCGGAGCCTGGAGACGTTCGACGTCATCGCCGAGCCGAAGGGCGGCCGCACGGTGCAGCGGATGGCGCTGGATCAGAAGCGCATCGCTCAGGAGCGGCGGCAGCTTGCCGACCTGATCGAGACGATTGCCCGGGTCAGGCGCTTGGAATCCAGGGCGCCGCTGACCTCGACGAACATCCTGGTCACCGGCCCGACGATGATCGGCGCCAGCCCCGCCCCGGCAGCCCTCGACGGCTCCGCCTGATCTACCCTGCCTCAAGGCCCCTGGCTGGTCCAGGGAACGATCGCGATCGCCACTGTATCAAGAGGGATCACCTCCGACGCCCCAACCGCAAGCTCTGGCCGATGTCGACGATGACTAGCATCAAAGCCGAGCCGACGAACGTGCCGACGCCTGCCGTGAAAACCCACCAGGGATTCACCGGCAAGGGTTTTGGGGTAGGGTCAGCCTGCCCAGCGATCCCGAGCATTGCCGAGAACAGCATCACCAGACCGCTGAACACGGCAATGCTCGACCCGCTCACCTCGGCGACCTTGTAGAACCAGGGAGCAGGCTCAGCCGCCGGTTGCGGAATAGGCGATTGGGCGGCCACTGCAAACTCTTCGGGGGCCGAGGGGGGCATCGTGGGCGGGGCGACGACCGGGGCCGGATTCGGCTCAGGTTGTGGCGTCGGCACCTGGACGGCCGCGCCGCACGACCGACACCTGGCTTTGCGCCCGGCTGCGTCGGCGGGCGCCCTCATCGTCTTGCCACACCCGCCGCACGTCACATCGATGGCGCTGGTCATACTGCCCTCCTATGCCTTATACGGCCATCGTGGCCCCCGTTCCCCCTTCGGCCTCTGGGAACGATCGCCCGCGATCGGACAGCCATCATGGCACCGAGGGCCGGCAGCCGGATCTAGGCCGACGCTGAACGGCTCGCCCTGTCAGGAATCGCACCCAGCCGCCGGGGCTCGGCATCCACGGAATCGATGAGCCAGACCGGCACCCCGGCCGCGAGCGCGTGAACCGCCAGGGTCCGGCACCGCCGCGACCAGGCCAGGTTGCGATGCAGCAGCAGCAGGAACGCGGCCCCCTGGAGCATGTCGCTGCGGAGCTTGGTGGCCAGATCGGGCCCCGAGCTCGGCGAGATGGGCCGGACGTCGCGCCGAATCCGGGACGTCAGCGCGATCTGGTCGATGGCGTTCTGAGCCTCACCGGCGCCGTCGTGCACCACCACCAGGCCGTCGCCGTAGCGGCCAAGGAGCCTCGTCGTGATGCGCTCCGCCAGTGCAGCGCACCGCCACGACTTCTCGCCCGAGATCACCACGCGCACGTCCATGCGTCGAGCCTCCTCGCCCTGGCTTACTTGATGCCCTTCACCTTGGCTTCCGCCACCAGGTGGCGCATCAAGACGTCACGCGCGTACGACGCCATGCTGACGTCGGCGTCGGCCGCCACCAGGCGCAGCAGACGGTGAGCATCCGGCGGCAGATCCAGCCGCACCGGCCGAGTCTTGGCCGCCTCGGGCTCGCTCTGTTCGACTGCCTTTCGCTTCGCCATTCCGCACCCCCTACCACCAGGTCACAACGGCTGCGCGGCCCGCCTTCGATGGCGAGACGCCCTGTGGACAGTGTATCCGTAGGGGTAGACGAAGACAACCGGAACTGAAGGCCCGAAAAATATTATGTCTACACTGTTGACGACACCGGTCACACTGTATACAGTGTGTATTTCGGGTTGAGCGTCAGCCCGAACGAAAAAGAGTGGGGCCCGAGCGGTTGCACCCGCCCGAGCCCCGAGCGAAACGCCTGAGCGACCAGGAGCCTCGCAATGACCATTCTACTCGACTTCGCCACCGACCTTGAGCTGGACGTCGAAAACGACGTCAGCGACTTCGATCGGGCCTGGTGGGCCGCCCAGAACACCGAGTTCCACGCCACCGACGTCGTCACCCCCTCGACCGACGGCATCAGCGAGTGGGCCATCCGCCTTGCGGAAGCCCACGACGCCCTTCAGGACGCCGATAGCTGCGTCCCCGAGTGGGCCCTCGCCTGACCCGTCACACGAACCAGCGGGGCCCCTCCGGGGGCCCTGCCTCACTCGGGGGAAGAACGATGAGCCTGAACACCGTCGCCAAGCTGGCCAACACCGCCGACATGCTCCGAGCCGAAGGGCAGGACGAGAACGCCGCCGTCCTGTACCGGATGGCCGCCGACCTATACGACGGCATCGGAATGGGCCGATCCGCCATCCTGCTCCGTCGCCAGGCCGCCCTGTGCGACGCCCGCGTCAACACCGTCACCGTCTGACCCACCGCCACCGGCTGGGGGCCCTGCGGGGCCCCTGGCTTCACCCAGGAGCTTGTGCAATGCCGCATGCCCCCGCGTGGCGGTTCGACCGAGCCGACCGCCTCGACGACCTGGTCCGCACCGCCGAGCGGATCGCCCACTTCTCTGGAGCGCCGCCGGCCGGAAACCTCCTACGCCGACCGCCCGGCGCTGAACCGCCGGCTGCGACTGACCCGCGCCCGGCTCGACCAGCTCCGGCAGGCCCGGCGCCTGGCTCGCCGGGGGCTCCGGCCGGCAGCCGTCTGATCGCGAGCACCTCGCACGGGGGCCTGTCACGCACGACCGGCCCCCGGCTTCCCTGGCCTGGAGCACCCGCAATGCGACCGATTGACGCCCGAGGTGGCGACGGCGCCGACAGCCTGAACCGCCAGGACTGGCGCCGGCTGCGGCCACGGCTGCGGGCCCCGTTGCCCCGCATGGGTCAGTGGACGTTTCAGTACCGCGACCACGCCGGCTCGCCACTGGTGGTCCTGCTGAGGTGGTGCCTGGCCGGGGGCCGTGCCCACCGCGAGCTGGAGCTCGAGCAGCTCGAGGGTCGCGCGGTCTGGAGCATGGGCTACTGCGGCCCGTTCTGCCTGGCAATCAAGGTCAGCGGGGTGCCGGCCGCCGAGGTAGCGACGGGCACCGTCGGGCCGGAAAACGGACACGCCCCAGGGCCCGCTTCGTGAATTTCTCAAGTTTTTCGGGCCGGAGGCCGGCCCCGGGGCCTTTTGCTGTTGTGGCTCGCCAGAATTGGCCGATACCATCTGTACAGGTCACACGCCACGACCCGCCCACATGCGTACCGGCGTGGCAAGTGACTGGTTTTCTCACCTGGGATCGGAGAGCCGAATGCCCATGCCGCAACCCTCTGGTACTACACCTGTTGAGCTTGCGCCCCTGCTGCGGCTGAACGACGTTTGCAACGTGCTGAAGTGTTCCCGCCGCGAGCTTGAGCGGATGCGGGCCGCTGGCCGCCTGCCCAAGCCGGACCTGCACGTCGGCGTTCGTAGCCCCCGATGGCTGCCTCGGACGCTCGCCGACTGGATCGAGAGCCAGCGCGATTCCGCGCGCAACTAACCGACCGAGCGTCCCAGACTCGCCTACGGAATCCAGGGGGCAAATGGATGGCATCGTTCCGCAAACGGGCCGGCGTCTGGTATTTCCGCGTCGTCGACGAGAACGGCCGCCAGCGTGACCGCAAGGGTTGTACCGACCGCCGCGAGACGGAGCGGATGGCCGCCGCCGCCGAGGCCACGGTCGGCAGGATCAAGGTCGGGATGACAGACCGCAGGTCCATCAATTGTGCCGCTCACGAGGCCAGCCCGATCGGCCAGCACCTAGCCGACTGGCACAGCTACCTGCTCGGCAAGGGCGCGACTGCGACCCACGCTCAGCTCAGCCGCAACCGGGCCCAGCGGCTGCTGGCGCTGGGCAGCGTGCGGCGCGTGTCGGACCTGACCCCGTCCGCCGCTGCTGCCGGCCTGAAGGCCCTGCGCGACACCGGGCTCTCGCTCCAGTCGATCCACCACTACTTCCGCGCCGTCAAAGGGTTCTCGCGCTGGCTGCACCGCGATGGCCGCGCCCGGGAGCATTTCTTAGCCCACCAGAGCGCCCCGAGTGCCGAGGGGGACCGTCGCCACGAGCGCCGGGCCCTGACCTCCGACGAGCTGCACCGGCTACTGGCGGCGACCGAGGCCAGCGAGTCGAAGACGCACCTCAACGGCCGCGACCGCGCCATGCTCTACCGCCTGGCCGTGCTGACTGGGCTCCGGCTGAACGAGCTGCGGAGCCTGACTCCCCGAGCGTTTGACCTGACGCCGGAGTCGCCGAGCGTCACCGTGGGGGCTGCCTACTCGAAGCGCCGCCGAACCGACACCCAGCCGCTGCCCGCCAGCTTGGCCGCCATGCTGGGCCCCTGGCTGGCTGGGCGCCCGCCCGTCGTGCCTGTCTTCGCCGAGCTGGGCCGCCGGCCTGCGGAGATCCTGCGGGGCGACCTCAAGCGGGCCGGCATCGCTTACCGGGACGAGGCCGGCCGGGTGGCCGACTTCCACAGCTTCCGGCACACCTACGTATCCACGCTCGCCCGGTCGAGCGCCCCGGTCAAGGTGGTCCAGAGCCTGGCCCGCCACAGCACCCCGGTGCTGACGCTGAACACGTACAGCCATCTCCAGCTCCACGACCAGCGGCAGGCCATCGAAGCGCTACCCGATCTCACCCAGGCGCCGGAGGCCAGGCCGGAGGATCACCGGGCCCAGGCGACCGGCACCGACGGTCATATGAGCAATGACTTTTCCCTACTCCTGCCCTACGGAGGGCCCGGAACTGGCCTCATCCTGTCGGGCCCTGTCGGAAACCACCCAAGAGCGCAGACCCGGACAACCCAGCCCGCGAGTGGCGGAGACCGGTCGCCGCAAGCCCTGAAGGTTGCACGAGTTGTCGCCTTCCGTCCGATGCTGTCGCATCCTGGCGGGAGCAAGCGGGAGCGGATGGGAATCGAACCCACCAGCGACCTGTCGCCAGGCCGCTCAACGGTTTTGAAGACCGTGCCGGGCACCAGCCGCGGAAACGCTCCCGATGAGGCCGCATCATTGTATGGCGGGGCCGGCGAGCGTGCCAGCATGCCGGGCGGCGGCGACGAGGGCGCGCACCCGGTCCGGGTCGGTGATCGGGCCACGGCCGGGGCCACCATCGCGGGCGGCAGCCGAGCCGGCGTGAACCTCGCGCACGCCGACGCGGGCCAGGGCCGCGAAGTCGGCGGTGGTGAGGCCGCCGGCGGCGAGGATCGTGATCCGACCGGCCGCCTGCTCGACCAGCCGGGCGATCCGTTCGATCGAGACCCGAGCCCCGTCGACGCCGCCGGCGGTCAGCACGCGGTCGATTCCCAGGCGGATCAGGATCTCGAGCGCCTGGGGGGCGTCGGCCGTGGCGTCGAAGGCGCGGTGGAAGGTGACCGAGAGCGGGCGGGCCTCGGCGATCAGGGCAGCGGTCCGATCCTCGTCGATCTGGTGGTCGGTGGTCAGGAATCCGAAGACGACCCCGGCCGCCCCCAGCGCTTTTGCCATGGCAAGGTCGTGTCGGATCGCCTCCCACTCGCGGGGATCGGCATCGAAGGCGCCGCCCCGGGACCGGATCAGGACGTGTACTGGCCGGTGGCCGGCGTGGCGACAGGCGGCCGCGATGGCGCCGGCCGAGGGCGTGACGCCGCCTACGGCGAGAGACTCACAGAGCTCGATGCGATCCGCGCCGCCCTCGAGGGCGGCGAGCGCCGAGGCGACGCCCTCCACGCAGATCTCCAGCGTCAGACCCATCCCGGACTCCTTCGAACCTCGCGACCCCGGCGGGCGCTTCACCCCCGGGGCGGGCGGGTTTACACTGACGACCATGAGCAACACGAGCCCGTACATCCTGGACGTGACGGCCGAGAATTTCGAGCGGGACGTGATGACACGGTCCCGCGAGGTGCCGGTCGTGATCGACTTCTGGGCCCCCTGGTGCGCGCCCTGTCGCGCCCTCGGGCCGGTCCTGGAACGGCTGGCGACGGAGTCCGACGGCCGGTTCGTGCTCGCGAAGATCGACACCGAGGCCGCGCCCGAGCTGGCCGGCGGATTCGGGGTCAGCTCGATCCCGGCGGTCTACGGCCTCCGCGACGGTCGGGTGGTCGACTCGTTCGTCGGCGTGCTGGGCGAGACCGACCTCCGCGCATTCCTCGACCGGCTGATGCCGGGCCCGGCGGAGCAGAAGGCCATCGAGGCCGACAGCCTGGCCGCCACCGATCCGGAGGCAGCCGAGACGGCGTACCGCGCCGCCATCGAGCTGGACCCCGCGCTGGTGCGGGCGAAGCTCGGGCTCGGGCGGCTGCTGCTGGCCAACGGCCGCGGGGATGAGGCCAGGGCACTGATCGAGGCCCTCGAACGGCGCGGGTATCTCGAACCAGAGGCAGAGGTTCTCAAGGCGGAGCTGACGCTGGAGGCCGGCGGCCGCGAGGCGGGCAGCGTCGAGTCGGCCCGAGCCGCGCTGGCCGACCAGCCCGACGACCTGACGCTGCGGTTCGCCCTGGCCGAAGCCCTGGCCTCGGCCGGACAGTACGAGGAAGCGCTCGCGCTCGCCCTCGACCTGGTGGACCGGGATCGTCGCGGCGTGGGCGAGCCGGCCCGCCAGCTGATGCTCGCCGTCTTCAACGTCCTGCCGGCCGAGTCTCCGCTCGTGTCCGACTACCGCCGACGCCTGTCCCTGGTGCTCTGAGATGGGGTCCTGGTTCAGACCCACGTGTGGCCGGCCCCGTTCGTGGGACTGGCCACCCGGCGGGTCCACGTCCCCGTGGATTCCGGGGACAGGGGCATCCAGTCCGAGAGCGAGTCATCCTGGACGAACCCCTCCGGTGCCAGTCGCCCGGACGGGTCGTTGAGCGTCAGGTCGAGGCCGGCCGTCGCGAGCCGCACGGTGACGGTCGCCGGGGCCACCCCGGCGCCCGGGGCCTGAGCACCAGCCAGGCGATCGGAGAGCCGTCGCAGGTTCGTGATCATGCCATCGAGGATCGGGGCGGGGAGCGACGAGCGGGCGAGCAGGAGGCCCCTGACCTCGGCGAGCCGACGTTCGAACTCATCGGCATCCGCCATTCCCAGCACGATCTGGAGCAGCTGGCCCGAGAGGAGCCGCTGGCGACGGCTGCGGGACGTCTCGACGGCCTCGAAGATCTGCTCGGGCGTGAACGGCTTGTGGATGTAGTCGCTGGCACCGGCGCGGAGGCTCTGGGCGCGGCTCTCCTGCACCAGGCGGGCCGTCACCACGACGACCGGGAGCAGGCTGGTGGCCGGGTCGTCGCGGAGCTCGCCCAGCACGTCCAGGCCGGTGCGGTCGGGCAGCATCAGGTCGAGCAGCACGACGTCGGGTTGCTCGGAGTGCGCCAGTCGGATCGCGTCGGCGCCTCGGAAGGCGCAGACGGTCTGGTAGCCGCGGATCTGCATGAGCATGGCGAGCAGACGGTTGGCCTGTGGCTCGTCGTCCACGATCAAGGCCGTGGGCATGGCGGCGACCCTTCGGGGCGTGCCGAGACGACCCGGGGCCCGCGCGTCGGAAGCGGCGAGCCCGAGCCGGAACCCGGCGATCGGAGGGGCGGGGGTCGAGCGGCCTAGTGGGAAGACCCCCCGCTCGACGCGTCCGAGTCTACCACACCGACCCCGGGCGGGCAGGGGGACCTCGGCAACCGCACCGTGATCCGGGTCCCCTCGCCGGGCCGGCTCTGCGCCTGCACCGTGCCGCCGTGCAGCTCGACGAACGTCTTGACCAGGCTCAACCCCAGTCCGATGCCGCGCTTGCCGAACCCGAAGGCGCCGGAGGAGTGCTGCCCGGGGTCGATCTCGGTGAAGAACGGCTCGAAGAGATGGGACAGGGCCCGCTCGTCCAGGCCGATGCCGCGGTCCTCGACCCGGATCTCGGCGGTCCGACCGTCGTCGACGCCGTGCAGACTGATCCAGAGCTCGCCGCCGTCCGGGGTGAACTTGATCGCGTTGGAGAGCAGGTTCGTCACCACGTCGCGAATCTTCTCGCGATCGATGGCGAAGTCGCCGAGCGTCTCCTCGAGGCAGAGCTCGACGTGCAGATCGCGGGCCCGGGTGAATGGGTGCAGTTGCGAGGCGACCTCGCGGAGCAGCTCGGCCAGGTTGGTGGGCTCGGGGCGGATGGCGCGGCGGTACTCGTTGGCCTGCATCAGCTTGAGCATGCTGGCGACCAGGCCACCGAGCTGCCGCGCCGACTGGCCGATCTGCTCGATCAGCTCGGCGACCGGCTCGGTCGGTTCGGGGCAGAGCCAGGGGAACAGGTCGGCGTAGCCCTGGATGATCGTGATCGGGGTGTTGAGCTCGTGGCTCGCGACCTCGAGGAACGTCGTCTTGAGGGCATTGGCCTCGGCCAGCTCCCGGTTGGTCGCCAGGAGTCGGGCATTGGCCTCGCGCAGCTCGTCGAGCAGCCGCTGGCGGTCGGCCAGCAGCGCCGACTGTGCGGCGGCCTGGGCCACGATCGACTCCAGCTCGGCGATGTTCCAGGGCTTGAGGATGTAGCGGAAGATCCCGCCCTGGTTGACCGCCTGGATCACGGCCTGGACGTCGGCGAACCCGGTGAACAGGAGCCGGACGGCGTGCGGTTGGATGGCGCGGGCCCGCGCCAGCAGCTCGTCGCCGGTCATGCCGGGCATCCGCTGGTCGGTGAGCACGACCTGGACCGTCTCGACCTCGAGCAGCCCGAGGGCCTCGCGCGCATTCGAGGCGCCCAGCACGCGATACCGGCGGTGGAAGAGGTGCCGAAGCGAGTCGAGCACGTCGGGCTCATCATCGACGACGAGCAGGGTTGGCCTGGGTGCGGGAGGGTCCTGGCTCATCGGCGGCCCGGGAGGGTTGGGAGGAACGGAGGTGGCTCGGGAGTCGGCCGAGCGGGGAGTTCAGGCACGGGCGGGGTCGCGGCCGCCGAGCCGGTCGATCTGGGCCTCGAGCATCGAGACGCGCTCCTTGAGCCCGTCGAGCTCGGCCTGGAGCCGGCGGGCCTGCTCCTCGGCGGCGATGATCCGGTCGTACTCCCGCGCGGCGGCCCGCACCGCCTCGAGCAACTCCTCGGGCTGCCAGGGTTTCTTGAGGAACTGGTAGACGTGCCCCTGGTTGATCGCCGCGATGATCGACTCGACGTCGGCGAACCCCGTGTAGAGCAGCCGGATCGCGTGCGGGTGCTTCGCCTGCACGGCCTCCAGCAGTTCCACGCCGGTGACCCTCGGCATCCGCTGGTCGGTCATAATGATGTGCACGGTCTCCTCCTGCAGCAGCCGGCAGCCCTCCTGGGCACCGGTGGCGCGGAGGACCCGGAACTCGCGGCGGAGCAGGTCGTGGACCGAGTCGCCGACGTCCGGCTCATCGTCGACCACCAGCACGGTGTGCTTCGAGGGAGGGCTCATGGGCGGTGCGATGCTCCCCGAGGGCGGACCGGACCCGAGGGCCCGGCGCGGTCGACCGGCCCGCGCTCCTGAACGAACGGAACGGCAGGCCCCAGTAGATCCCATGCGAACGGTGCCGGTCAAACCCCGGGCTGGGCCGGTTCGGCGACGGCTGGCAGGACGATGCGGAACCGGGCGCCTTTGCCGGGGGCGCCGTCGACCTCGATGCGGCCACCGTGCCCGGTGACGATCCCGTGCGAGATCGAGAGCCCCAGGCCGGTCCCCTCGCCCACGGGCTTGGTGGTGTAGAACGGGTCGAAGAGCCGTGGGATCGACGCGGGGTCGATGCCGATGCCGTTGTCGGCGATCTCGACCGCCTGCTCGCCCGGGTCACCGGACACGGTGACCCAGATCTTGCCACCCTCGGCCGGCCGGCCCTCCTCGATCGCCTGGGCGGCGTTGACCAGCATGTTGAGGAACACCTGGCCGACCTGCGTCGGGACGCAGGCGATCTTGGGCAAGGGGGGCGTCGGCCGCTCGAACTCGACGCTGATACCGTCACGCTTCAACCGGGGCGCGACCATGTCGAGCGCCGAGTCGACGAGGTCGGTCAGCGCGATCCACTCCTTGGTGGGCGGCGAGGTGCGGGCCAGGCCGCGGAGGTCCTGGACGATCTTGGCGACCCGCTGCACGCCGTCGCGGGTGCGGGCCAGGATGCGGTTGAGGTTGGTCTGGACGTAGGCCCAGTCCAGGCTTTCCTCGATTGCGACGATCCGGGCGGCGGTCTCGGGAGCGTGCTGCTCCAGCACGGGCCGGGCCGATTCGTAGGCGCCGACCAGTTCCAGGAGTCCGGCCAGGTCGCGTTCCAGGACGGCCAGGTTGTTGGCGATGTAGGCCAGCGGGTTGTTGATCTCGTGCGCCACGCCGGCCGAGAGCAGGCCGATGGAGGCGAGCTTCTCGGATTGCAGGAGCATGGCCCGCATCCGGTTCCGCTCGGTCAGGTCGCGGATCGAGCCGATGAACTCGGCCGGGCCGTCGTCGCCGATCTCGACGGCCGCCAGCGAGATCTCGAGCGGGAACAGCTCGCCGGAGCGGCGCCGGCCGGTCGCCTCGACGGTGCGGCCCACGACCCGGGTGTCCCCCTCGATGAGCGCTTGCTGGAGGCTGGGCACGGCGGCGGCCTCGCGGTCAGCTCCGGCGGGGGCGTCGGTGATCAGGTCGCGGAGGTTCGTACCCTGGACCTCGGCGGCTCGGTAGCCGAAGGTGCGCTCGGCCGCGCGGTTGAACAGGGTGATCCGCCCGCCGGCGTCGGTGACCACGACGGCGTCCAGGAGCGAGTCGTTGAACTGACGATACCGGGCCTCGGAGCGGGCCAGCTCGTGCGCCTTGGCCTCGATGGCCCGCGCGTGCCGCATCTGGGCCTCGGCGAACTGGCGACGGGTTTCCTCGAGGGCCTTGCGCTCGGTGATCTCGCGGATCACGGCCAGGACGGCGGTCTGCTCCTCGAGCTGGATCAGCGACGAGTTGATGTCGACGGGGATGACGCGGCCATCCTTGGTGCGGTGCCGGCCCTCGCACGAGAGCCGACCGTGACGGAGCTGGTTCTCCAGGCGGTCGCCGAAGCTGGAGCCAAACTCCGGGTCGTCGATGTCCCGGGTCGAGAGCCGGAGGAACTCCTCGCGGGTGTACCCCAGCCGGCGGCAGGCGGCCGGGTTGGCATCGAGGATCTTCCCCTCCAGGTCGTGCACGAAGACGGCATCCTCGATCCCCTCGAAGAGCGCCCGCAGCCGGCGCTCGCTGGCCATCAGGGCCGCCTCGGTCTGCTTGCGGCGGGTGATGTCCTGGATCGAGCCCCGGATCCCGACCACCTGGCCGTCAGGCCCCTTCAGCAGGCGGTTCTCGATCGCGAAGACCCGCTCGACCCCCTCTCGGGTGCGCAGAACCCACTCGACCTCCTGGACCGGCCGATCGCCCCGGACCCGCTCGGCCAGGGCCCAGCGCGCCGCCTCGCGCTGGCCCTCGACGACGTAGTCGAACATCGAGGTGCCGACGAGCCGCTCGGCCGGGTAGCCGAGCATCTCGCACTCGGTCCGGTTGACGCTCAGGATCGTGCCGTCGGTGTCGGTGATGTGGTAGCCGAAGGGGGCCTCGTCGAAGAGCTGACGGAACCGCTCCTCGGAGGCCCGCAGCGCGGCCTCGGCCGCCTGACGCTCGCTGATGTCGGAGACGAACGCGTAGGAGCCGCGAATCTCCCCCGTCTCGTCGCGATCGTAGTCCGTCACCAGCGAGACGGGGATCGCGCGGCCGTCGCGGTGGCGGTAGCACTTCTCGTAGCGCTGGGGGCGGCCGGTCTCGGCGAGCTGGCGCATGGCCAGCGCGGTCGTCTCCTGCCACTCGGGCGGGGTGAGCTCCTGGACCGAGCGGCCGATCAGCTCGGCGCGGCTGAACCCCAGGAGCTCCTCGAAGGCGTGGTTGACGTGCTCGATCCGGAGCTGCCGATCGGCCAGGACCAGCGGCTGGCCAGTCTGATCGAGCAGGGCCGCGCATCGCTGGTGCACGACGTCCGGCGTGGCGGCCGGGGTCGGGCCCTGGGGGGGTGCCGGCGGCGCGGGGGTGCCGGCCGATCCGTCCGTCTGCGACGCGTCGACCACGATGCCACGAGCTCCGATTCGACCAGTGGGCGGGCGACCGACCGGGCCTGGCAGCCCTGGCCCCGATCGGACCGGGCCTGACACCGTCGGCCTTGACCCGGCCCGACGCGGTCCGGACGATAGGTCGCGACTGCCCCGGTCGAACAGCGATTATAAGCCGAGTCCGTTCCCTGCGGAACCGACCGATCCCCAGCCAGGTCCCCTCGACGATGCCGGCATACACCCATCAACTGTTCATCTGCGGCAATGTGCGCGAGCCCGGTCACAAGCGCGGGTGCTGCGACCCCGGCGGTCATCAGGAGCTCCGCGAGGCGTTCCGCAAGGCCCTCAAGCAGGCCGGCTGTGGGGCGCTGGTGCGGGCCAACCACTCGGGCTGCCTCGACCAGTGCGAGCACGGGCCGGCCGTCGTCATCTACCCGCAAGGGGTGTGGTACGGAGGGGTGACCCCGGCCGACGCCGCCCGGATCGTCGAGCAGACGATCGTGCGGGGCGAGATCCTGCCCGACCTGCTGATCGCCGACACCTGCCTGAACAACCCCGAATGCCCCCACCGGCGGACCGGCCCCCCGGCCTGACCGCTCCCCCATGCGCACGCCACCCGCCGGGATCTCTGCGATGACCACGCCCGACCCAGCTTCCGATCCCTCCGCCCGACCCCGGGTCGTGCACACGATCGCTGAGGTGCGTGCGGCCGTCGCTGCCGCGCGGGCCGCTGGCCAGTCGATCGGCTTCGTGCCGACGATGGGCGCCCTGCACGACGGCCACGGCCAGCTCGTCGCCGCCTGCCGCGCCGACTGCGACTTCGTGGTCGTCTCGATCTACGTGAATCCCACCCAGTTCGCCGCCAACGAGGACTTCAGCCGCTACCCGCGCACGCTCGACTCGGACGTCGACCTCTGCGGCCGCGCCGGCGCCCGGCTGATCTTCGCGCCGGACCACCACGCCATGTATCCGAACGGCCTGGAGAGCACGGCCGTCGAGGTCCCCGGGCCGTCGGCCCGGCTAGAGGGGGCGAGCCGGCCGACCCACTTCCGGGGCGTGGCGACGGTCGTCCTCAAGCTCCTGAACATCGTCGGGCCCGACCGGGCGCACTTCGGCGAGAAGGACTATCAGCAGCTGCTCGTCGTGCGCCGGATGGTGGCCGACCTGGCCGTGCCGGTCGAGATCGTGGGTGTGCCGACCGTGCGAGAGGCCGACGGCCTGGCCATGAGCAGCCGGAACCGGTACCTGGGCCCGGAGCCGAGGCGGGCGGCAACCGTGCTCTGGCGGGCGCTGCAGCGGGGCGGGGCGGCGGCGGCGGCCGGCGAGCGCTCGGCCGCCCGGATTCGACAGATCCTCGCCGAGACGATAAACTCGGAGTCGCTGGCGGAACTGGATTATGCCGAGGTCGCCGACGCCGCCAGCCTCGAGCCGCTCGAAACGCTCGAGGTCGGACGACCGGCCCGCATGCTGCTCGCCGCCAGGCTCGGCGGTCAGGCCCGGCTGATCGACAATGCGCCGGTGCCGCTGCCCTCCCCCCCGGGATGAGACGACTGGGATGCATCTGAAGGTTCTTCGCTGCAAGCTCCACCTGGCCGTCGTCACCGGCGCCGACCTGCACTACCACGGCAGCCTGACGATTGACCCCGTCCTCATGGACGCCGTGGGCCTGCACGCCTACGAGGCGATCCTGGTCAGCAACGTCGCCACCGGGCTGCGGGCCGAGACTTACGTCTTGCCCGGCGAGCGCGGGCGTGGCCAGATCGAGCTCAACGGCGCCATGGCCCGCCTGGGCGCGGTCGGCGACCGGCTGATCGTCATGTCGTTCGCCCTGCTGGAGCCGGCCGAGCTGGCCAGGCACCGGCCCCAGGTGGTCGCCCTCGACAGCCGCAACCAGGTCGTCGAGCACCTCGACTACGGTGGCCCGGTCCTCGAGCCGACCGACGAGCCCTCCTGCTGAACGCCTGACCGCCCGCCCGCACCGACCCGCCCGGGGCCATTGAACGTCCCGGGTGCCCACCCCTCGCCGGCGAGCCGCCATGCATCAGGTCCTGCTCGAAATCCCCGGCCTGAAGGTCAAGATCTTCGGGTTCGGAGTCATGCTCTGCCTGGCGTTCTTCGCCGGAATCTGGCTGGCCGTCCGCCAGGCCAGGCGCCGGGGGCTCAACCCGGAGTCGGTGTATGACCTGGCCTTCTGGTTCCTGATCGGGGGCCTGGCCGGGGCCCGGCTGTTCTACGTCTGGCAGTACTGGGGCACCCGCATCCAGTCGCTGGGCGAGGTGTTCCGGATCTGGGAGGGCGGGATCGTCCTCTACGGCGGCGTGATCGGCGCCGCGGTGGCGACGCTGATCTACTGGACCCGGACCCGGTTCGCGATGCGGCCGATGCTCGACGCCCTGGCGCCCGCCGTGGCGTTGGGTGTGGCACTCGGGCGGATCGGCTGCTTCCTGAACGGCTGCTGCTACGGCGACGAGTGCGAGCTGCCCTGGGCCGTCTCGTTCCCCGCCGAGTCGCCCCCCTGGTTCCACCAGGTCCGCGAGGGGGAGCTCATCTACCCCGACGCCAAAGCCCCCGGCCCCTGGGCCCCGTTCGTCGAGCTCCCGGGCACGACCCGGGTGGTCGCCGACCCGCAGCCGCGCCAGGGCCCGATGCCCAGCACCCCGACCTCCGAGCGCCGGTCGATCACCGAGGCCGACGGCCGGAGCCGGACCGAGGCGGTGCGGGCGGTGAGCGTCTCGCTGCGGTCGCGTCCGGTCCATCCCACCCAGCTCTACTCGACCGTCGACGGTCTGATCCTCGCCGCGCTGCTGCTGACCTACACGCCCCTGAGGCGCCGGGATGGCGAGGTGATGGCCCTGCTCATGGTCACCTACCCGCTGACCCGGACGCTGATCGAGCAGCTTCGGGGTGACGAGGCGGCGTTCTTCGCCGGCCTGACCGTCTCGCAGAACGTCAGCGTCCTGATCTTCCTGGCCGGCCTGGCCTTCTGGCTTTATCTCTGGCGGTTGCCGGCCGACACCCCCCGGCCTTCGGTCCCGGTCTGAGCCGCCCTGGCACCCGGACGGGCCCGCGAGCGCCGCGATCCGCAGACTCTCCGCATCCGGCCGGGTCGCCGTGCGCCTCAGGGACGGACAGGTCGCCGCCCGACTCGCCATCGATTGCGACGACCGGGCCCGATTCGCGCGCTAGCCTTAAGCAAGCGGTCCGCCCCCGGCGGCCCCGCAGTGCGATGCGGCAGACAGGAAGGAGCCTCTCAATGCGCGGACGTACGATGCCCCGGCTGGTGAGCCTGGTGATCCTCACCGGCGTCCTGGCGGGCTGTGCCGGTCACAAGGCCCACAAGGCCCCCGCCGTGGCCTCGGGCGAGCCGCCCCTGGACGTGACCGTCGACCCCGACGGCGCCAGCCGGATGGCGGCCGCCGGCGGCGGCAGCGACAAGAACTTCGGCGCCCGCCACCCGCTGTTCTACAAGCCGCACGACTACTACACCAAGACCAACAGCAATGCGCTGGTGAAGGCCGGCGCGGCCACCTTCGTCGGCGTGCCGGCCGGGGTCGTGGGCGAGGTCAAGCAGCTCGTCACCGGCAAGCCGGGCGTCCGCTACTGAGCCGGACCTGGTCGGGAGTTCTCGCGTCCCGGGCGGGTTGGCCGGGCGGGGGCATGGGCGTAGAATTGCCCGCGGAACTGCCCCGTCCCCCGTCCCTGGCGCGGAGCGTCTGATGTCCGACCATCGTCCCTCGGAAGAGTTGCTCGAGTCGACGCACCAGTTCCCGGGCACCTACCAGATCAAGGCGATCGGGGTGTCCGAGAACGACTTCGCCGGCCGGGTGGTGCTGGCCGCCGTCGAGGAGCTGGCAGGCCCTGGCGAGGTCGAGCACTCGGTGCGGCTGACCAAGGGCGGGCGCCATGTGTCGGTGACCCTGGAGCTGACGGTGCAGACGGCCGGCCAGGTCCGGGCCATCTACGCCAGGCTCCAGGAGCTCGACGGCCTCACCATGCTTTTGTAGCACGTCCGGGCCGGCTGGCTTGCTACGATGGGTACCCTCTCGACCGAACCCGGGGCCGGGCGCGGTGCCCGCCGCCACGGCTGCCCTTGCCGCGTGGGGTCCATGTCCGAGCCCGAACCTCGACCGAAGCCGGCCACGCCCGAGTGGATCGACCTGGCGCGGGCCGACGACCTCCTCGACGTCGTCCACCGCGCCGTCGCCTGCCTGGCGCAGGGCGGTCTGGTGGCGCTGCCGACCGAGACCACGTACATCGTCGCCGCCAGCGCCCTGCAGCCCGCGGCCGTCGAGGCCCTCTGGGGTCTCAAGGGCCGGCGGCGGCCCTTGCCACTGGGTCTGGTCGCCGCCGGGGCGGTGCCCGACTGGGTCCCCGAGCTCTCCGCCGTCGGGCGCCGGCTCGCCCAGCGCGCCTGGCCGGGGCCCGTCACGTTCGTCTTCGAGGGCGGGGTCCACGCGGGGCTGGCCCGGAAACTGCCCCCGGCGGTGCGGGCCATCGTGGCGCCCGGCGATTCGATCGCCCTGCGCGTACCCGGCCACGACGTCGTCCGCGAGATCCTCCGCCGCACGCCCGGCCCCCTGGTGCTCTCGGGCGCCGCCAGCCTGGCCGGCAAGGGGGCGATCCGGCCCCAGGAGCTCTTCGAGAGCCACCCCGAGGTGGCGATGGTCCTCGACGACGGCCCGGTGCCGAGCCCGCTGCCCACGACCGTGGTCGCCGTCGACCCCGAGGGCTGGCGTGTCGTCCGGTCGGGTGCGATCGCCGAGGCCGACCTGGAGCGCATGGCGGGCACCGTCATCCTCTTCGTCTGCACCGGCAACACCTGCCGCAGCCCGATGGCCGAGGCCCTCTGCAAGCTCCAGCTCGCGGCACGGCTCGGCTGCCTGGCCGACGAGCTTGCCGAGCGGGGTTACCACGTCCTCTCCGCCGGTCTGGCCGCCTCGCGGGGTGCCCAGGCCGCAGCCGACGCCCAGGAGGTGGTCTCGGGGCTGGGCGGCACCCTGGCCCACCACGCCAGCCAGCCAGTCACCGACGCGCTGATCGAACAGGCCGACTGGATCATCCCGATGACCCGGGACCACCGCGACGCGATCCTCGACTACCACCCCGAGGCCGCCGAGCGCACGCACCTGCTCGACCCCGGTGGCGGCGACATCGACGACCCGATCGGCTGCGGCCGCGAGGTCTACCGCCGCACTGCCGCCGCCATCCGTCGCGGCATCGACGAGCTGCTTGACGCCATGGGCCTGGCCTGATCGGGCCGGTGCCGACGACTCACGTCACGATCACGCCGCCGCAGCTCGAGCCCTGGCCGGCCGTGCAGCCGTAGCAGTGCGGCGCGGTCACCACCGGCCGGCCCTCCAGCCGGGCCGGGTCCAGCTCGCCGATCGTCTGCGGCCAGCCGGCGGCGGTCGGCAGGCCGAGCATCTGGTTGAAGTCGCAGTCGGCGAGCCGGCCGTCCCAGTCCACAGAGACCGTGGTGCGGCACATCAGGCCGTCGACGGCCGCCGGGTTGAACGCCCCCAACAGGCGCTCCATGTACGCGTCGTACTGCCCCGATTCGAGCAGGAATTCGAGGTAGCGGTTCACCGGCAGGTTCGTGAGCACGAACAGGCGGTTGAACACGAGCCCGTGCCGCCGGAGTAGCTCGCGGCGGTACTCGGGCTCGACCGACGCCTGCCGGGGCGCCAGGAAGGCGCCGGTCGGGTTGTAGACGAGGTGCAGCTCCAGGCCGGAGCCCTCGCGGCCGTAGCCCAGGTCGTTCAGGCGCCGCAGGGCCTCGACGGAGGCCTCGAACACGCCGTCGCCGCGCTGGGCGTCGGTGTTGCGGGCCAGGAAGGATGGCAGCGAGGCGACGATCTCGACGCGGTGCTCGGCCAGGAACTCCGGCAGGTCGCGGAACCGACCGACGGTCAGGATGGTGAGGTTGCAGCGGTCCATCACCGACCGGCCCAGGGCGCGCACCTGACCCACCAGCCAGCGGAAGTCCGGGTTCATCTCGGGCGCCCCGCCGGTCAGGTCGACCATCGGGATACTCGTGCGCGCCAGCAGGTCGAGGCACGTCTGCATGGTCGCGCGGGTCATCACCTCGGTGCGGTCCGGGCCGGCATCGACGTGGCAGTGGCGGCAGGTCTGATTGCAGACCTTGCCGAGGTTCAGTTGCAGCACCGTCGGGGCCGTGGACGTCAAGGGGCCCAGCCCCTGGGCGGCGAGGCGGTCGGCGAAGGCGGGAAACCGCCCTGCGGGGGCGAGCACCGCCCGCTGGTGGTCGAGGACCGCCAGCGGGTGCCCCTGGGCCCTGAGACTGCGCGCCATGCGGATCGGACTCCCGAGGGGAAGGGGGCGACGGCTCACATCGACAGCTTGTCGACCACGGCCTTCATCTGGACCCCGTGCGCCAGCGCGGCGCCGGCGGCGATGGCGGCGCCGGCGTGCACCGCCTCGGTCATCTGCTCCAGGTTCGAGCCCTGCTCCAGGCAGGTCCGGGAGTAGACGTCGATGCAGTACGGGCACTGGACGACGTGCGAGACGGCCAGGGCGATGAGCGCCTTCTCGCGGGCCGAGAGGGCGCCGTCGGCGAACACGGGGCCGTAGTAGGCCTGGAACTTCTCCCAGAGGTCGGGGGCGCCCAGGGACAGGTCCCCGAGCTTCGGCAGGTCTTCCGACTGGTAGTAGGCGGGCATGATCGCTCCTGGGTGACGGCACGCGCACCGGGCCCGGGCGGAGTCGGGCGGCGGCGTCCCGGGTCCGTTCGAATGCATCCCCCGCGCCGTGGCTCACGGCGACGGGCGGGTCAGGACTCCTCGGCGGCCTTCCCCTCGGCCTCGGGCGCCGGCGGGATCGGCTCGACCCGGACGCGGCGGATCCGGGTCGGGTCGGCCTGGGTAACCACCAGCCAATGGCCGTCGACCTCCACCCGGTCGCCGGTCTGCGCCAGCCGGCCCAGGAGGTCGAGGATCAGCCCGCCGGTCGTCTCGGCCTCGGTCTCGGGCAGTTCGACGCCGCAGACGTCGGCCAGGCGGTCCAGCGGCAGCGCCGCGTCCACGTCCCAGGCGCCGTCGGGCAGGGGGGTGACCTGGGGCGTCTCGCGGTCGAACTCGTCCTGGATCGGCCCGACGAGCTCCTCCAGCACGTTCTCGAGCGTGATCATGCCCGAGACGTCGCCGTACTCGTCCAGGAGCATGGCGATGTGGATCCGGTTGCGCTGGAAGTCGACCAGGAGCTGGTCCAGGTGCAGCGTCTCGGGCAGGAACGGCACCTCGCGGGCGAGCTTGCGGAGGTCGAGCCGGCCGCCGGAGGGCTGGTTCGAGCGGAACAGGTCCTTGACGTGGATCATGCCGATGACCGTGGTCAGGTCGTCCTCGCAGAGCGGGAACCGGGTGTGGCCGGTCTGGCGGGCGATCCGGAGGTTCTCCTCCAGCGGGCGCTTGAGGCTCAGGTAGGCGATGTCGGGGCGCGGCACCATCACCCGGCGGGCCGTCTTCTCCTCCAGGTTCAGGACGTTCTCGATCATGAGCCGCTCGTTGCGGCTGAGGTGGCCGCCGGCGACGCTCTCGGCGACGATGTGCTTGAGTTCCTCTTCGGTGTGGGCCACCTCGGCGTGGTCGGCGTGGCCCAGGCCCAGGAGCACGAGGGTCAGGTTGCTGGCGTGGTTCAGCAGCCAGATGATCGGCCAGAAGATGTAGTAGAAGGCGACGAGCACGGGGGCCGTCCAGAGCGCCACCGTCTTGGCCGAGCGGATCGCCAGGCTCTTGGGGGCCTGCTCGCCGAGGGCCATGTGCAGGAAGGTGCCGAAGGACAGGGCCATGGCCGGCACGAGCGTCAGCGCCAGGAACTTCGACGTCCCGACCGGGATCCCGATCAGCGCCAGGGCCGACCGGATCGGCGGCTCGATGGCGTGCTCGATCTGGGTGCCGAGCGCCAGGCTGGCCACGGTGATGCCGAGCTGCGAGGCCGACAGGTAGGCGTCCAGCCGCTCCAGGGCCTGCCGCGTCAGGCGGGCCGCCCAGTTGCCCTCCTCGGCCAGCTGCTCGATCTGGCTGATTCGCACCTTCACCAGGGCGAACTCGGCGGCGACGAAGAAGGCGTTGATCAGGATCAACCCGGCGATGATCAAAAACGACGACGCGATCATCGGAAGGGGGCATCTCGCCAGGGGATGGGGCTGGAATCGCGGCCGGAGCCCGGGTCCGGCCATCGGACGCCGTCGGGATGGGTGAATTGTAGAGACTTCGGCGCCCGGACGCATCGGGGAACCGGGCCGGCGGCACGGGTCCGGTTGTCACCCGAAACGGTGGCTCGCTAGAATGATCCCGAATCGTGGATCGGTCCGATGGTGGAGCTTCGGAGGGCGCCGTGGGCCTCCGACCGGGCCGGCATTCCGATGTGGGACCCGAAGGCAGACCATGAGACAGACGCCGCTGCACGCCTGGCACACCGCCCATGGCGGCCGGATGGTCGAGTTCGGGGGCTGGTCGATGCCGGTCCAGTACTCGACGATCACCGACGAGCACCAGGCCGTCCGGAACCGGGCCGGCCTGTTCGACATCGGCCACATGGGCCGGCTCCGCTTCACCGGCACCGCGGCGCTGGGGTGGTTGGAGTCGGTCACGACCAATCGCGTCGGTCGGCTCGAACCCGGCCAGATCCAGTACAGCCTGGTCTGCAACCCTGACGGCGGCGTCATCGACGACATCCTCGTCTATCGGCCGCACGAGCCCGGTTACCTGGTCGTCTGCAACGCCTCGAATCGCGACGCCGTGGTCGCCCAGTTCCAGGCCCACGCGCCGGCCACCGGGGCGACCCTGGACGATCAGACCCTGGAGACGGCCATGATCGCCGTGCAGGGCCCCCGGGCGCTCGAGATCGCCGGCCGCGTCGTCGCCGGCGACCTCGCCGGCATCGCGTACTACGGCCTGGGGCAGGGCACCGACGCCCACGGCCAGATCTGGCTGGTGAGCCGGACCGGCTACACCGGCGAGGACGGGTTCGAGCTGATCGGCCCGGCAAACCTGGCCGTGCGGATGTGGGAGTCGTTGCTGGCCGCCGGCGCCGACGCCGGGCTGCTGGCCTGCGGCCTGGGCGCCCGCGATACGCTCCGGTTCGAGGCCGGCATGCCGCTCTACGGCCACGAGCTGGCCATGGACATCAACCCGTTCGAGGCCGGGCTGGGCTGGGCGGTCAAGCTCGGCAAGCTCAAGGGCCCGTTCGTGGGCTCGAAGGCCCTGACCTCGGCCAAGGCGGAGGTCCGCCGTCAGCGGATCGGCCTCAGCCTGGAGGGGAAGCGCATTGCCCGGCAGGGCGCCACCGTGCTCGGCCCGGCCGGCACCCCGATCGGCACCGTCACCTCGGGCACCTTCGCCCCGACCCTGGGCCGGAGCCTGGCGATGGCCCTGGTCGACGCCGAGCACGCCGCCGGTCCCGGCCTGGCGGTCGACATCCGCGGCCATGTCGAGCCGGCCACCGTCGTCCCAATCCCGTTCTACAAGCGCCCGGGCGCCTGAAGCCCGACCACCCTCTCGCCCCCGTCCGGCTCCCGTCCCGACCATCACTTCCCCACCGTTCTCCTGTTGCTGAGGGCTGATCGACCGATGATCGACGAGAAGCAGCTCAAGTACACCCCGTCGCATGAGTGGATCCGGCTCGAGGGCGACGTCGCCACGATCGGGATCTCGCGGTTCGCCGTCGACCAGCTCACCGACCTGATCCACATCGACCTGCCGGCCGTGGGCCGCAAGCTCCAGCAGGGCAAGAGCTTCGGCGAGGTCGAGAGCGTCAAGGCGGTCAGCGACATCTACGCCCCGGTCGACGGCGAGGTGCTCGAGGTCAACTCGGCCGTCGCCAACGACGTGCAGATCCTGGGCACCGATCCCTACACCCAGGGCTGGCTCATCAAGGTGCGCGTCGACGGCGATCTGGCCGGCCGGACCGACCTGCTCGACTACGACACCTACCAGAAGCAGGTCGTCGAGGGGGATCACTGATCCGGGGAGCACCGACCTGGACCGGCCTCCACGCCGCCGGGGCGACCCGGCGGCGTGGCGCGGCTGTGCCGATCGGTGCCGCCCCGCCGGCTCGCGTTCTCGCCGCGCGGGTTGCCACCGGACATACACTGGGAATGTCTGGAGACGGTGCGCGTCTCCAGCCCTCCGGGCGTCTCCCGCCGGCGCCGGGGGTTCTTTGACATGGGTGCTCGGCATGGCTTACCTGCTCAACACGCCGGACGACGTGCGCCATATGCTGGCGACGATCGGCCTGGACTCGATTGAACAACTCTTCGACATGGTGCCGGCCGACTATCGGCTCAAGCGCCCGCTCCACGTGCCCGAGGCACTCAGCGAGCTGGGCCTGACCGAGCACGTCTCGGCCCTGGCGGCTCGCAACGAGGGCATCGACCGCCGGGTCTGCTTCCTGGGCGGTGGGGCCTACGACCACTTCGTGCCCGCCGTGGTCGACCAGCTCGCCAGCCGCGGCGAGTTCTTCACTGCGTACACGCCCTACCAGGCCGAGGCCAGCCAGGGCACCCTCCAGGCGATCTTCGAGTACCAGACGCTCATCGCCCAGCTCACGGGCATGGACGTCTCCAACGCCAGCCTCTACGACGGCGGCTCGGCGGTGGCCGAGGCCGTGCTCATGGCGATGGGGGCCACCGGGCGCTCGGGCCGGGTCGTGGTGGCCGGATCCGTCCACCCCGAGTACCGCCAGTCGCTGATCACCTACCTGGCCAACCTCGAGCCCGAGGTCGTCACGGTCGCCGCCGAGGCGGGCCGGGTCACGGCCGACCGCCTGGCCGCCGCCGTCACCGACGACACGGCCGCCGTCGTCATCCAGTACCCGAACTGCTTCGGGATGCTCGAGGAGGTCGAGGCCCTGGTCGACGCCGCCCACGCGAAGGGCGCCCTGGCCATCGTCAGCGTCGACCCGATCAGCCTGGGCCTGCTCCGGCGCCCCGGGGCCTATGGCGCCGACATCGTGGTGGCCGAGGGGCAGTCGCTGGGCAACCACCTGGCCTACGGCGGGCCGTACCTGGGCCTGCTCGCCTGCCGCGAGGAGTTCGTCCGCAAGATGCCCGGCCGGGTCGTGGGCCAGACCACCGACCGCCACGGCAAGCGCTGCTGGGTGCTCACCCTCCAGACCCGCGAGCAGCACATCCGCCGCGAGAAGGCGACCTCGAACATCTGCACGAACCAGGGCCTGCTGGCCCTGCGAGCCAGCATCTATCTGGCGGTCGTCGGGCCCGAGGGCCTGCGCCAGGCCGCCGAGCTCTCGACCCGCAAGGCGCACTACGCCGCCGAGCAGCTCGCGAAGGTACCCGGCGTCGAGCTCGCCTTCGACGAGCCCTTCTTCAAGGAATTCGTGGTGCGGCTGCCGGGCCGCGACGCCGCCACGGTGCTCGCCGAGGTCGGCCGGCTCGGCTATCACGGCGGCGTGGCGCTGGGGGCCTGGGACCCGACCCTGGCCGACTCCGTCCTGATCGCGGTGACCGAGAAGCGGACCAGGGCCGAGATCGACGGCCTGGCCGACGCCTACCGCCGGGCCCTGGCCACGGCGTGATCGGCCGCCGACCCTGACCCCGCCCGGGCCCGGTCGCGACCGCGGCGGGCCCGGCCCCCCGACATGATCGGTGATCGCCTTCCCTTCTCGACCACACGCGTGCCCCGCCCGGCCGCGATCTCAGCAGGTGCGACCCAGCCGATGTCCATGTACAAGCTCGACCCGCCCGCCTTGCTCTTCGAGACCAGCCGACCCGGCCGGTCGACTGCCATCTTCCCGCCCTCGGACGTGCCCGACCGGTCCCTGGAGGCGCTCATCCCCGGCGACCACCTCGACCCGGTTGCGCCCCCGCTGCCGGAGCTCGGCGAGCTGGACGTCGTGCGGCACTACACGAACCTGTCCACGCTCAACATGTGCATCGACGCCAACTTCTATCCGCTCGGGTCGTGTACGATGAAGTACAACCCCCGGCGGAACGAGCGGCTGGCGGCCCTGCCGGGCCTGGCCGGCCTGCACCCGTACCAGGAGGAGTCGACGCTCCAGGGCATGCTGCAGCTTCTCTACGAGGTGCAGCAGGACCTGGCCGAGATCGCCGGCCTGGACGCGGTGAGCCTTCAACCCGCCGCCGGCGCCCAGGGCGAGCTGACGGCCCTGCTGGTCGCGGCCGCCTACTTCCGCGACCGCGGTGAGGCCCGCACCAAGGTCCTCATCCCCGACAGCGCCCACGGCACGAACCCCGCCTCGGCCCACCTGGCAGGGTTCGAGACGATCACGATCAAGAGCGACGCCCGCGGACTCGTCGACCTGGCCGACTTCCGCGCCAAGCTCGACGATCAGACCGCCGTGTTCATGATCACCAACCCGAACACCGCCGGCCTGTTCGATCACCAGATCGGCGAGATCGCCGAGATGCTCCACGCCCGCGGGGCCCTGCTGTACCTCGACGGCGCCAACATGAACGCGATCCTGGGCGTGGTGCGGCCCGGCGACATGGGGGTCGACCTCATGCACTACAACCCGCACAAGACCTTCTCGGGCCCCCACGGCGGCGGCGGCCCCGGCGCCGGTCCGATCGCCGTCCGCAAGCACCTGGCCCCCTACCTGCCGGCGCCGCTGGTGACGCGCGACGCCGACGGGACCTACCGGCTCGACCACGACCGCCCGAAGTCGATCGGCCGCGTGCGGGCCTTCTTCGCCAACACGGGCGTGCTGGTCCGCGCCTACTGCTACATCCGCTGCCAGGGTCCCGACGGCCTGAAGCGGGTGGCCCAGCATGCCGTGCTCAACGCCAACTACCTCAAGGCGCTCGTCGAGCACAAGTATCCGGTGCCGTACAACGATCACTGCATGCACGAGTTCGTCGCCTCGGCGCGACAGATCGCCCGCGAGCGCGGGGTGCGGGCGATGGACATCGCCAAGCGGCTGATCGACCACAACGTGCACGCCCCGACCGTCTACTTCCCGCTGATCGTGCCCGAGGCGCTCATGGTCGAGCCGACCGAGACCGAGAGCCGCGAGACGCTCGACAAGTTCGCCCAGATCCTGCTCAAGATCGCCGAGGAGAGCCCCGAGCTGCTCCACGACGCGCCCCACACGACGCCGATCAGCCGTCCCGACGAGGTCGCGGCCGCCCGGACGCCGATCCTGAAGTGGGTGCCGGCCCCCGCCGCCGGCGAGCCGGCCCCCGAGCTCGTCGGCGCCCGCTGAGTGCCTGATCCCGACCTGACGACCACCCCCCGGGGCGGTGTGGCTCCTCGGACCACACCGCCCTGACGCCGCTCCTGAACCGCCACGGGTGCCACGATGGAATGTCGCATCCTCCCGGAGCAGGCCGCCGACGGCCCCGGAAACCTCGGCCTCGACGAGGCCCTGCTCGACGCCGTCGACGCCGACCCGTCGCGGGCCTACCTGCGGTTCTACACCTGGAATCCGCCCACCCTCAGCCTCGGCTACTTCCAGCGCTGGGAGGACGCCACGCGGGAGGAGCGCTGGCGCGACGTGTCCCTCGTGCGGCGGCCCAGCGGCGGCGGCGCGATCTGGCACGACCGCGATCTGACCTACGCCCTGGTCGTCCCCCGCGCCCTGCCAGCGGCCGTGCGGCCGGCCGACCTGTACCGCGCGGTGCACCGGACGATCGCCGGGGTCCTGCGCTCGGTTGGGATCGACGCCCGCCGCCGCGCGGACGTCCCGGAGGCCTCGGGCCCGCTGGCGGGGCCGACGCCCTTGCTCTGCTTCCTGGACCGCGACCCCGAGGACATCCTCATCGGCACCACGAAGGTCGTGGGCAGCGCCCAGCGGCGTCGGCCGCATGCGGTGCTCCAGCACGGCTCGATCCTGCTCGAGGCCTCGCCACGCACCCCCGAACTGCCGGGCCTCCGCGAGCTGGCGGGCCGGACCGAGCCGGCTCACGCCTGGTCCGAGGCGCTCCAGACGGTCCTGCCCGAGGCCCTCGGGCTCGTGCCGGTTCCAGCCGGGAGGGATGCGACGCTGGGGCCGGTCGCCGAGCGGCTGGCAACCGAGGTATATCGCAACCCGGCGTGGATCCGCCGTCGCTGACGCCCACTCCCGGGCAGAGTCCGACCGCGGAGAAGTGCCCCCGCCGGACACCGCCGACGGGCGCACATCCGAGGGCCTCCCGCGAATCTCGGGGTTGGGTCGGCACATCCGATTGCATCAATTGATCTCAAGGGGTGGCCGCTCGCGAATTTTCAACAGGAAACGAGCCCTGGGCCTTGTGGCCGATTGCCGAGGACTATAATAAGGATACGAAGCCATTCCCGTCGTCCCGCCTGCCCACACCGTTCGTCAACGCTGCCTCATCTTCTGGATCTGTTTTCAAACGGGTCTTCGGACGGCCAGTTCTCCTCGTCCGTCGCGTGTCGCCGCGTCGGACCACTCGGGGCGGTAGCCATGTTGAAAGTTCTCCTGATCGTGGTTCAGGGCAAACCGGAGGGGAAGACGATTCCGATCGTCGGTCCCATCTTCCGGGTCGGGCGCGGGGAGGACTGCCATCTGCGGCCCAACAGCGAAGAGGTCAGCCGCCGACACGCCGAGTTCCGGGTCGATGACGACACGGTCACGGTCTCTGATCTGGGCAGCCGCAACGGCACCCGGGTCAACGGCAAGTTGATCTCGGGCGTGCACCCGCTCAAGAGCGGGGAGCTGGTGCAGATCGGCCCGCTGACCTTCGCCGTCGCCATCCAGGGCGCGACCTCCGGGCTGTCGCAGGACAGCACGCCGCCACCGGCCGCCGCCGGCCGCCCGGCCGCGGCCTCGCTCGACAACGTCCCGAACGACCAGATCGACGCCTGGCTGGTCTCCGACCACTCCCGGCCCACCCCCGATCGGCCGTCCGGCGTCTATGACGGTGAGACGCTCACCATCCAGGCCTACCGCGAGGGCAAGGGGAGCTCCTCCTCCGGCGCGGTGCCCAAGCTCCCCGAGGCCTCGAAGTCCTCGGGCGCGATCCCGAAGGCCGCCGAGCCGCCCAAGTCGTCGGGGGCCATCCCGACGAAGCCCGCCGAACCGGTCAAGCCCGCGGCGGTGGCCAAGCCCACGCCGCCACCGCCGTCCGAGGCTGAGCTTGTCTCCCCGTTCGAGGCCGCCCTGGAGGGGATCGAGCGGCTCGATGAGGGGATGGGCG
>CAZUZD010000006.1:51264-59453 GCA_964624465.1 uncultured Isosphaeraceae bacterium | reverse complement strand
CGCGGCCGCGTTGTCGCCGTCGATGGAGCCGAAGTTGCCCTGCCCGTCGACCAGCGGGTAGCGCAGCGAGAACGACTGCGCCATGCGGACCAGCGTGTCGTAGATCGCGAGGTCGCCGTGCGGGTGGAACTTGCCCATCACGTCGCCCACCACGGCCGCCGACTTCCGGTGCTTGGCGTCGCTGCGCAGGCGCAGCTCGTTGTGCATGGTGTAGAGGATGCGGCGCTGCACCGGCTTCAGGCCGTCACGCACGTCAGGCAGGGCGCGGGACGTGATGACGCTGAGCGCGTAGTTCAGGTACCGCGTCCGGGTCGCCTCGGCCAGCGAGACGTCCTCGATGACCGCCGACGGTCGAACCCGTCCTGGCCCCATGTTCCCCTTGCGCTTGGCCATCCGTCCCCCGGTCCACCGCCGTGTTGACCGCTGTTCCCAGCCCTCGACCTACCGAGTTTATCCGAATGCTGCAACCCCTGGCAATCGGAATACGGAACGGATGTTCCCTATTGCGCGGGTGGGACGGCGGTTGACGCGGCTCGGCCCGATGCGCGATGCTCTCGGCGTGCGCGGAGGCGTCCCGGCCGGTGCCGGGCCGGCTCCGGGGACCTGGATCTGGGGTTGAGTCATGCAGTATCGGACGTTCGGGCGGACGGGGTGGCAGGTCGGAGAGATCGGCTACGGCATGTGGGGCCTGGCCGGCTGGACCGGGTCGGACGACGACCTGAACCGCCAGTCGCTCCGGCGCGCCGTCGAGCGGGGCTGCAACTTCTTTGACACCGCCTGGGGCTATGGCGCCGGCCACAGCGAAACGCTCCTGGGCGAGCTCGTCCGCGAGTATCCCGACAAGGGGCTGATCGCCGCCACCAAGCTGCCGCCGAAGAACTTCAAGTGGCCGTCCCGCCGGGGGTTCACCCTCGACGAGTGCTTCCCGCCCGACCACATCCGCGAGTACGCCGAGAAGAGCCTGACGAACCTGGGCCTGCCGACGATCGACCTCCTGCAGTTCCACGTCTGGGAGGACGCCTGGGCCCGCGACGAGCGCTGGCAGCGGGCGATGGACGACCTCAAGAGCGAGGGGCTGATCCAGGCCGTGGGCATCAGCGTCAACCGCTGGGAGCCGACGAACGTGCTGGCGGCCATCGACACCGGCCTGATCGACGCCGTGCAGGTCATCTACAACCTCTTCGACCAGGCGCCCGAGGACGAGCTATTCCCGGTCTGCCGCGAGAAGAACATTGCCGTGATCGCCCGCGTCCCGTTCGACGAGGGGACCCTGACCGGCAACCTGACCCTCGACGCCACCTGGCCCGAGGGGGACTGGCGGAACACATACTTCGTGCCCGAGAACCTGAAGGCGAGCGTCGAGCGGGCCGAGCGGCTCCGCCCCGAGGTGCCAGCCGGCATGACCATGCCCGAGCTGGCCCTGCGCTGGATCCTCGAGGAGCCGACCGTCTCGACGATCATCCCCGGCATGCGTCAGCTCCGGAACGTCGACGCCAACACAGCGACCAGCGGCCAGCCGCCCCTCGACCCGGCCCTGATGGCTCTCCTGAAGGCCCACCGCTGGGACCGCACGCCGACGGAGTGGTCGCAGTGAGCCCCGCCTCAGGTTCCCACGCCACGGCCCCGGCCCGGACCGACCGATGACGACGCGCTCCCGGGCTCCCGCCGGCCGGATCTTGCGGGCGAACAAGTCGGGCTGGCCCCGCTGGGCGGTGCACCAACTGATTGCATACAAGCTCCGGGGCGGCCTGAACTCGATCCGGGTCCAGGGGCTCGATCGGCTCCGCACCGCCCTCGACGCGGAGCCGGGCGGGCTGCTGCTGCTGGCCAACCACTCGTGCTGGTGGGACCTGTTCCTGGCGCACGCCCTCAACGAGGCGGTGCCGCTGGACGGGTACGGCATGATGGAGCACTTCAACCTGAAGCGCTTCGGGTTCTTCCGCCGCATCGGGGCCTTCTCGGTCGATCGGACCGACCCGGCCTCGGTGCGGGAGTCGATGGACTACACGGCCGAGCTGCTGGCGCGGCCATGCGCCGGGGTCTGGCTGTTCCCCCAGGGACGCATCGCCAGCAACGACGTCCGGCCGCTGGGGTTCCAGCCGGGGCTCCGGCTGCTGCTGCGGCGCACGGGCCGGGTGCGGGTGGTGCCGGTGGCGGTGCGGTACGAGTTCTGGCAGGAGGAGCGGCCCGAGGCCCTGGTCCGCTTCGGGGAACCGACCTGGGTCGAGACTGCCGATCGTGCCGGCGTACTGGAGACCTGGGAGGCACGCCTGACGGCCGAACTCGATGCGCTCCGCGCCGATGCGATCGCCCAGGCGGCTGATCGCTTCACGGTCGTGTTCGCCGGCAAGCGCTCGATCAACGACCGCTATGCCCGGGCGCGTGAGACCGTGGTCGGGCCGACGCCGGGCGTGCCCGAGGCGCTCCGCCCCGACCGGGACGCCTGACCTGTGCTCCGGCGTGGCCAGACCATCGGCCTGACCCTGCTCGTCCTGACGGCCCTGCTGGGTCCTCGCCTGGTGTGGCTGGATCAGCCGATCGTCGAGAACTACGTCGGTCGGCAGATCCCCACCGCCATGGTGGCCCGGAACCTGGATCGCGACGGCGAGTTCCTGCGCCCGAAGCTCGACACCGGGCCGTTCCCGAACTACTTTCTCGTCGAGCCGCCGGTCTACGCCGCGGCCGTGGTCGGCCTGCATCGGCTCGGCGGGCTGCCGCTCGAGGCGTCCGGACGGGTAGTGTCCGCATCCGGAACGCTGCTGACGGCCTGGGGCCTCTTCGTACTCTGCCGCCGGCGGCAAGGGGACGCGATCGCCTGGTTGAGCGTGTTCGCGTCGGCCCTTTTTCCCGTGACCCTCCGGTACGGGCGGGCGTTTCAGCCCGACGCCCTCGCCTTCGGGCTCGTCGTGGCCGGGGTGGCGGCCCTGGACCGGGCGCTGGCCCGGGGCGCCCGGTTCTCCGGGCTGGCCTTGGGGCTGCTGGCCGCCGGGCTGGCCGCGAAGGGAATCTTCGCGTGCCTGCTAGTGCCGCTGCTGGTGGAGCGGGAACCCGGCGAGGCGGTCGCGGCCCGGCTCCGTCGCTGGTGGTGGCTGCCGCTGGCCTTCGTGCCGGCGCTGCTCTGGTACGCGCAGGCGGCCGTGCTGCTGCGATCGGGCTCGCGGGCCTCACTCGACAACGCCGGGCTCTGGGCGAGGGCGTTCTGGCCCGAGGCGCTCCTGCGGGCGGAGACGTGGGGTCGGTTCGGACGATATCTGTTCGCACGCTGCTACGGCCCGCCGGGCTCCGGCCTGGCCGCCTGGGGAATCCTTGGCGTCGGGGTGGGACGCTTCTGGATGTCGTGGCTCGGGTCGGCCGGCCTGATGCTGCTGCTGCTCGCCGCCAAGTCGCACCACGAATACTACTGGCTGGTGCTGGCCCCGGCCGTCGCGGTCGCGGTGGCCACCGCCATCGACGCCCTCGCCCGCGCCTGTCCCTGGCCGGGGACCGTGAGGTCCGCGCTCGTGCTCATGCTGGGCGCGAGCAGCCTGATCCAGGTGGCGGATACCTACCGGACCCCGGCGCCGTGGGCGGCACTGGGAGCCCTGACGGCGGCGATCCGCGAGCACCTTGGCCCCGACGAGCCGTTGATCGCACCCGAGGCGGTGCTGTTCGCCGCCGACCGCCGGGGGTACCGGCTGGAGACCGAGCCGGCGGCCGTGCGACGGGCCCGGGGGGAGTGGGGGCCGCCTGCCCGGGACTGGGGGGGGACCCCGGCGGAACTGATCGCGTGGTATCATGCCCAGGGTGCCCGACACCTGGCCGATCTGGCCGACCCGGCGCTCGGCCCGCTGGCCGCGCCCTGGCACGAGACGCTCCGGCGTGACCCGGGGGTGTCGGTCCTCGTCGACCGGCCCGGTCTGCTGCTGGTCCGTTGGAGAGACCCCCCGCATGCCCCCCGCTGAGAGCGACGCCTTCACCCTGCACGACTTCGCCCGCCGCAAGCAGGCCAGGCGCCCGATCAGCGTCCTGACGGCCTACGACTTCACCACCGCTCGGCTGCTCGACGCCGGCGGCGTCGACTGCCTGCTCGTCGGCGACTCGCTCGGCACCGTCGTCCAGGGCCACGACACGACCCTGCCGGTCACCCTCGACCAGATGGTCTACCACGCCGAGATGGTCGCCCGCGGCACGAAGCGCG
Organism: uncultured Isosphaeraceae bacterium; assembly: GCA_964624465.1. Classification (GTDB taxonomy): domain Bacteria; phylum Planctomycetota; class Planctomycetia; order Isosphaerales; family Isosphaeraceae; genus CAZUZD01. Next base: position 55,276 of record CAZUZD010000006.1, on the reverse strand, counting down.
CCTTCGTGGTGGCCGACCTGCCGTTCCTGAGCTATCAGCCCTCGATCGAGGAGGCCGTTCGCTCCGCCGGTCGGCTGCTCAAGGAGACGCGCTGCCACGCCGTGAAGCTCGAAGGCGGCCGACCGATGGCCCCGACCATCCGCCGTCTGGTCGAGGTCGGCATCCCCGTCATGGGCCACGTCGGGCTCATGCCCCAGTCGGTCCGCGGTCTGGGCGGGCACCGCGTCCAGCGCGACGCCGAGGCGATCCTGGCCGAGGCCCACGCCGTGGCCGAGGCGGGTGCCTTCGCCGTCGTCCTGGAGTGCATCCCCGCGCCGGTCGCCGCCCAGATCTCGCAGGCCCTGCCGATCCCGACCATCGGCATCGGCGCTGGCCCGGACTGCGACGGTCAGGTGCTCGTCACTCCCGACCTCCTCGGCCTGTTCGAGGAGTTCCGCCCGAAGTTCGTCCGGCGCTACGCCGATCTGGCGGGGACCATCCGCGCGGCCGTCGCGACCTACGTCGCCGACGTCGCCGAACGCCGATTCCCCGACAGCTCCGAGAGCTTCCGCTGACCCTCCGGTTCCCCACCCAGGAGTCTGCCATGAGCGAGTCGTGCTCCAGCCTGGCCAGCAAGCGCTGCGTCCCGTGCGAGGGCGGCGTACCGAAGCTCACGCCGGCCGAGGTCGAGGCCCTGCTGAAGGATGTCCCCGGCTGGTCGCTCACGGCCGACGGTCAGCGGATTCGCAAGGAGTGGCGGCTCAAGAACTTCGTGGACGGCCTGGCGTTCTTCGAGCAGGTGGGCCAGATCGCCGAGGCCGAGGGGCACCATCCCGACCTCCACCTGGTCGGCTACCGCAACGTGGCCATCGAGATCTGGACCCACGCCATCGGCGGCCTCTCGGAGAACGACTTCATCCTGGCCGCGAAGATCGACGGCATCCCGGTCGCCGCCAAGCAATGAACGCCGTGGCAGTCGGGCCTTGATGGCGGCTTACAATCGCAATGACGGAAGCCGTTCCTGGCGGCCGCGCTCGAACTGGGGGGTGGCGGATGGCCGGCGGACGGGTGGTCGTGATTGGTGCCGGCGTGGGTGGCCTGTCGGTGGCGCTGGAGCTGAAACGGCACGGCTTCGACGTGCTGGTCCTGGAGCGGAACGGCGGTATCGGCGGCAAGGCGAGTGAGCGCACCGAGGCCGGCTTCCGCTGGGATGAGGGGCCGAGCATCCTGGTCATGCCCTGGGTCTACCAGACCCTGTTCCGGGCCAGCGGCCTCGACCCGGACGCGTACCTGCGCTTCAAGCGGCTCGATCCCGCGTTCCGGGTGGTGCTGTCCGACGGCCAGCGGCTCGACATTCCGGCCGACCCCGAGGGGCTGCGCCAGGCGTTCGCGGCGATCGACCCGCAGGCCGGGGACCAGCTCCCGAAGTTCCTGGAGCGGCTCGACCGGTTCGCGAAGCTGATCGGCCACGCCTACTGCGACCGGCAGTTCGACCGCTGGGGCCAGGTCATGTTCTCGCCGCTGATGCTCTCGGCGGCGGTGATCTCGCCGTCGCAGAAGTATGCGGCGATGATCGACTCATATTTCCGGTCGCCCGCGATCCGCGAGCTCCTGTACGGCTTCCCGACCTACTCCGGCTTCGACCCCAACACCGCGCCAGCGTCGCTGGCCCTGATCCCGTGGACGATCATCCGCGAGGGCGTCTGGTATCCGGAGGAGGGCGGGATCGCCGCGATCCCGAGGGCGATCGCGCGAGCCTGCCGCGATCGCGGGATCGAGATCCGCACGAACACGGCCGTCGACGCCATCGAGCTGGACGGCGAGAACCGGGTGCGCGGGGTCGCCACCTCGTCGGGCTTCGAGCCGGCCGACGCGGTCGTCTCCAACGGCGACTACCTGAACACCTTCCGCTGGCTCACCGGTGGTCGCGGCTTCACGCCCGACCACGAGCGGTTGCGGGCCGGAGACGCCGAGCCGGCCAGCTCGTTCTACTCGATCCAGGTCGGCTGCGACCGCAACTTCGACCTGTTCGCCCACCACCTGCTGCTGCTGACGCCCGGCTCGTCGCGGGTCTATGACGAGCTGTTCGGCCAGGGTCGCTACCCGGCCGACCCGCCGATCTATGCCAACGTCACCTCGATCACCGACCCGGCCGATGCGCCGGCGGGCGGCTGCAACCCGTTCCTGGTCATCGGGGCGCCCCCCCTGCCCCCGGGCGGCACGCACGACCCCGGCGAGGAGTCGCGGCACGCCGACGGCCTGCTGGCCACCCTGGAGCGCGCGGGGGCGACGGGCCTGAAGGCGTCGGTCGTCACGCGGCTCGACACGGGGCCGTCGCAGTGGCGCACGAAGTTCGACCTGTTCCGGGGCTCGATCTACGGCCTGGGCAACCAGCACAACATCCTGGGCGGCAGCTTCCGCCCGCGCAACGACTGCCCCGAGATCCCCGGCCTGTACTTCGCCGGCGGCGGCGTCCAGCCGGGTCCCGGGCTGCCGATGGTCGTGCAGAGCGGCAAGATCACTGCCACCCTGGTTGCGCAGCAGGTCCGCCGTCGCAAGGTGAGTGTCGCCACCCGCTGAGCCTCAGCGGCCCCGGTGGAGCAGCTCCGCGATGGCCTGGCGGTAGAGGGGCTCGGTGTCCTGGCTGACCAGCGCGACCGACGGCTCGTAGCCCCCCTCGTCAAACGAGCGTCGCAGGGGGATGTACCAGGGGCCGCCGTCCCCGTAGGCGGCGGTGAGGAGCGGGGTTTCGGGGTCGATCGCCTGAGCTTCGAGCTGGTACGAGACGAACGTCTCGGCCGGCAGGCACAGGAGCGTCACTCCGGGCAGATCCAGGCGGCCGAGCAGGATCGGACGGTCGGTCTCCAGCCGGGCGAGCCACCCGCAGGCCATGGCCGCCCGGTGGCGGTTGGCCGTCGACTCGTGGTCGTTGGCGACAATCGCCTCGAGCTGGTCGCGGTCCAGGTCGGCTCGGGGGGCGAACCGGATCGGCGCGGTCCGCCAGTCGATGCGGTCGAGCGGGCGGCTGGCGGTGTCGGCGATGCGATCGGCGGCGAGCATCGCCGAGTGCACACGGTTGGCCAGGACCACCCGGTTCGGCTTCGAGCCGTTGTTGTACTTGCCCGCCGTGATATCGCCCGCCGCGCCCGTCAGGTAGAGATGGAGCGTCCCGGGCTCCTCGCGATCGCGGCGGTCGCGGGCCAGGCCGACGAAGTCGGAGGTCACCTGGCCGTCGCCGTAGTAGCTCATCGGGTGGGTCGTGTAGGCGTAGAGCCGTGCCAGCGGGCGATCGCCCCGGCAGAACGCGATCGAGCGGAGCCAGGGATCGATCAGCCCCTCGGGCGCCGCGCGGGCCACGGGGTCGGTGGTGGCGCTGGTGCGGGTGAACTGGATCTTGCCGTCCGGCCCGAGCACCCGGCGGTTGCTCGCCACCTGCTCCACCTGGGCCGCTCCGTAGCGGACATGGCTGACCGGCTGGGCGGTGTCGAGGCTTGCCCGGAGGTCGGCCGCCGACCGATGGACGAGGGCGGCGAAGAAGGCCGGGTCATAGATCCGGGTGCCGGCGCCGAGCCGTTGCAGCAGGGCATCGCCGTGGCGATCGACGAACGGCGCGTTGTGCTGGTGCACGCAGTGCAGTGCCACCCGATCCGGGGTCGTGTGCGCGGCCAGAGCCAGGGCCTCGGTCCACTGGCGATGGCAGTCGTTGAGCACCCCGGTCCAGTCGAGAGCCGCCACCACGATCGGCAGGCCGGCACCCATCAGCACCACGCCGCGGAGCCACTGCGGGTCATCCTGTCCCGAGACCGGGGCGATCCAGCCGCCGCAGAGCGGGTGGCCGGGCGGCGGCGAGGCATCGGTCCGGAACGTCGCCAGGTGCAAATCGAGCATGGCAGGCTCCCCCGAGCCGGACCGCCGTGGACGGCGACCCGATCGACCGCCGGCGCCGGGGGGGGGCCCCCCCCCGCCGGCCCCCCCCCCGGGGGGGGGCGGGGGGGGGGCCCCCCCCCCCCCCCCCCAGGGCCCCCCCCCCAAC
>CAZUZD010000006.1:0-51254 GCA_964624465.1 uncultured Isosphaeraceae bacterium | reverse complement strand
GTAACGCCGCCCGGTCCAACGCGCGCTGGGCTGGCGCCCCCGCGCCGGCCCGCCGGGGCCGGCCACCCGACCGCCCGCGGGCGCGGGGGCGCGCCCGGGCGGCCGCGCCCCGGCGCCGGTGCGGATCAGTGGTGGCCGCCGACCGAGCTCAGCTCCTTGACCTCGCCGATCTCCTCCGGCTTGAACAGCACGGCGAAGGCGAGGATGCAGAGCAGGGTTAGCACGAACGGGCCGGCCCAGATGGCCGCCCAGTTGTCGCCGAAGGCCGACCGCAGCGGGCCGACGATCAGGTTGCCGATCACCGTGCCGATGCCGTAGATCACGAACACGAGCAGGTTCTGGGCCGACGACTTGATGTCCTTCGGCGCCGCCTTGTCCACGAACATGAAGGCGACCACGAAGAAGAATCCGAAGCAGAAGCCGTGGAAGCTGATCGTCGCGATCATGAGCCACACCGGTTGCCCGATGATCGACAGGCCGAAGCGCGCCGCCCAGAACAGGGCGCCCAGGATCATGGTGTTCTTGACGCCGAGCTTGGTGACGGCGATCGGCACGAACATCATCACGATCATCTCGACGATCTGACCGATCGTCATGTAGCCGCCGATGTCGTTCTCTTCGACCCCGATGTGCTTGAGGAACAGGCCCTCGCAGCCGAAGTAGAACGCCAGCATGATGCCGATCAGGCCGCTGACGGCCACCAGGACGGCGAATGAGCGGTTCTTGAGCAGCTCCAGGCTCTCCAGGATCGCGGACTTCTTGTCGATCGGGTCGCTGGCCAACGCCGGAACCGGCGGCGTCGGCGGCAGGACCAGGCAGAAGACGCCGTACGCGATCGACAGATAGCCGGCGATCTTGAGCGCCTCGAGGGCAGCCGGCGGGTCGTACTGCCGCTGGTACCAGACGAAGAACAGGCCGGCGACGATCCAGCCGATCGTGCCCAGGTTGCGGATCCAGGCGAAGTACTTGGCGTTCTCCTCACCGAGCGCCTTGAACGTGATCGAGTTGGTCAGGCCCATCGTCGGCATGTACAGATTGCAGTACAGGAACATGATCAGGAACAGCGGCAGAAACGTCGTCTGGGTGGCAGCAAAGATCAGGAGCAGGCCGCCGAGGATGTGGGCGACCGAGAGGACGCGCTCGGCGTTGAAGTAGCGGTCGGCCAGCTGACCGAGGACGAACGGGCCCAGGATCGCACCGAAGCCGTAGGTCGTCATGATCAGGGCGATCTGGTTCGGGTTCAGCCCGAGCTGACCGAGCTTCAGCGGCAGGATCGGCAGCCAGATCCCCCAGACGAAGTACTGCAGGAACATCATCACGAGCAGCCGGCCGACGACGCTGACATTCATGGAGGGCCTCGGAGGGCAGGAGAACGGGTCGCGGGCCGGGCTGGCGAGGAGACCGCCAGGCCGGGGCGAGGATCCGCGGGATTCGGGGCGGGGACGGTGGCGGGCGCGTGGCGGTGCACCCGGGCGCTCGTCGCGGGGCGGGACCGACCCGGACGACGCCGCAAATCTAACCCGCCCCTCGCCCCCAAGCCAGGCGCTACCCCCGTATCCGGGCGGCCTCAGCGCGGCAGCCAGTCCAGCAGCCGCTCCACGACCCGCGAGCAGGTGTTGGCGCGGGCATGAGCGTGCCGATCCCAGATCCGGCCGTCGTCGGGCTGACGGATCAGTCGCTCGATCGCCCGCAGGAACTGGTCGGTGTCCTCGGCGACGTCGAAGAGCTGGTCATAGAGCCGGCATTCCGGCAGCGCGGTCGCCACGATCGGACGGCCCGTGCCCATGTAGTCCATGATCTTCGTCGGGCTGCACGCCTGGTTGAACGGGTGGTCGGTCCGGTACGGGATCAGGCAGACGTCGAAGGCCCGGTTGTAGGCGGCGATGCTCGATTGCGGCCGCCAGCCCAGGTGGTGCACATTCGGGCGCGCCAGGCAGCGCCGACAGGCGGCCTGCCACTCCTCGCGGCCCCGGGCGCTGAGCCGGCCCACCAGCACGATCGACGCCTGCGGGAACGCCTCGGCCACCCGGTCCAGCAGCACCCAGTCGACCCGGTCCTCCAGCGACCCGACATAGCCGATGTAGGGCCGCGGCAGCCCCGCGAGGTCGGCCGGCGCCGGGCCGGGGAGCACGCAGGGGCTGGGGTCAAGGCTCGTGGTGGGCGTGCCGTGCGGCAGGTGGCGGATCTTCTCCGCCGCCTCGGGCACCGCCGCCCGGAGCTGGTCGCACCGCAACCGCGAGGCGCAGACGGTCAGGTCGGCCTCGCGGACCGCCTGGCGCTCGAGCTGGTTGACCCGGTCGGCCCGCCGGGGCCAGTACTGGGCGTAGTCGTCGATGTTGAAGTAGACGTGGTAGTCGGGGCGGAGCTGATCGCGCAGGTAGAGGTAGTGCGGGTACGTCATCACCAGCGCCAGGCGGCTGTCGGGGGCGCACCGCCGCCGCCAGTCCTCGATGGAGCGCCGGATCGGCCGCATGCCCCAGCTCGGATAGGTCTTCATCCAGCCCGAGGGGAGCACCAGGTCGCGGCGCCAGAGGTTCGCCTGCGGCTGGCTCAGGCCGCGATCGGGCGTCCAGGGCCGGACCCCGTTGCGCCAGGCGTTGTAGTAGTCCAGGCACTTGAGCAGGAGCGTGGAGACGCCCGGCCGCTCGACCTCGCGGAAGAGGTTCTCGGTGGTGAACCAGTTGGCGTCGGCGACCGCCAGCGCCAGTCGGTCGGCCCGTGGCGGGGCATCGCTCACCGCGCGGGTCGCGATTGTGCCCATCGAGGCCCCCGATCCTCAGCCCTGGATCCCGACCGGTGACGCCCCCTCCTGCGGCGCTCCCCGGGCGTCATCCGGGGCGTGAGCCTAAGTCACCGGCCCCGACCTTGTCAACGCCGCCCACCCCACCCCGGCGATTGACCCATCCGGCCAGATTGCCTGGGCCGCCCGTCCTTGCCTGCCTCCCAGGCCTCCCCAGCTGACCCTGGGGGCCTGATTGCCGACTCGATGCTCCGGAGCGGGCCCACTCGTTGGCCCCGAGCGTCGGTCGGCTTTGCTCCGGACGGACAACGGCACGAGCCGACGATCGCCTGCTGTGGCGGTCGCCGGCTCGGACCGTGAGCGGAAAGATCGGACGCGGTCAGGGGACGATCGTGGCGAAGGCCGAGAGCCGGGCCGGGGTGTCCTCGAGGTCGGTCTCGATCTCGAGGATGCCGTGATACGGGCCAGGGCGGTCGGGGGCCTTGAGCGCGATCGTCAACTTCTGGAGCGGGGCGGCGGCGGTCGAAGGATTCTCGATGGTGAGCAGCTCGTCCTTGGACACGCCCTTCTTGATCACGAACGGCTTGGCACCCCGCACCAGGATCTCGCGCTTCACGACCTGGCCGGCCTTGATCGAACCGAGCGTCAGGATCGACGGGGTGAGGACCACCGCGCCCTGGACGTTCGCCGAGACCGAGATCGGGATGCTGGGGGCCGAGCTGTCATTGGTCTGGAGGGTGATCTCCTCCTTGAAGTATCCGACCGGGGCCCCCGGCTTGAGCACGGCGTTGAGGCGATACCGCACCGAGCCCCCGGAGCGCGTGCCGGGCACCTCCTCGAGGCGGACCGTGAGCAGGTCGGTGAGGGTCTGGATCTTGGTGACGCCCCAGTTGGCCGTGCCGCCGGCGTAGTTGAGCTCCAGGACCTGCGTGCCACCGGCGGAGCGCCCGACCTGGCCGAAGTCGACGGAGCCCGGGCTCAGCGTCACGTCGCCCCGGATGAAGCAGGTCAGGTTCAGGTCCTTCGACGCCGGGCCGGGCCGGTCGAAGTTCAAGGTCAGGCCCGAGGCCTTGTAGCCCTGGAACTTCGTCGTGTCGATGGTCGCCTCGACGAAGGTCTGGGTCCCGGGCGGGATATCCCGCGCGCCCACCTTCACGTCGGTGCAACCGCACTTGGTCGTCCAGCCAGCGATGTGAATCGCGGCGTTGGTCGTGTTGACCAGGCGAAACGAGTGCTTGATCTTCGAGCCGCGGGCGACGGTCCCGAAGTCGTGGGCTGCGTCTGGAAAGACCGTATCTGCCCAGTTTTGCGCCCAGACGCCCGGGGAGCCCACCGCGAGCAGGACGACCGACAGCAGGACGGCTCGACGCATGGACGGACCCCTCTCAATCGACTCGACGAAGGAGCGAGGTGGCGGGCGGCTCGCCGGGTGCCCCCCGACCTCGGGCTCGCGCCCGTTCGCCGGAATTATAGCATTTCCCCGGATGCGGGATAGCGCATCCGAATGATCCGGTCCCCCGGCGTCGGTGGCGGTCGCTGCGGCCCCCACCGCGCAGGAGCCTGCGCACGAGCGCATCCCGACTCCGAGGCTCGCGATCGGGCCCAGTCGCGCTGGCCGGTCCGGGGCCGGTGGCCTGCGTTGTGAGCGAATCGCGGCGACGGTAGGATCAGGCCGAACAATCTTGAGATCTGGGGAGCGAAGTCACCGCGGACCGGTTCCTGCGTACACTCGAGTTCCGAACCGTGATCACCGCGACGGATCGCTCGGGATTCCCGGTCGCGGCGGTCGAGTTGCCCCAGAGCCTGCCTCTCCTTCGGACCGCGCCGGCCGGCGCGGGATTGGTCTTCGTCATGCTGAAGCCCTCGGTGGAAGTCCGCGAGCAGGACGGCCTGCTCCTGGCGGAATTCTGGGACTGTCATCGCCTCGATCCGAACCCGGTGCTGGAGCTTCGCAGCCTCTTCGAGGCTCACGTGCAGCGCGGCGGTAAGCCAGTCGTGGTCATCGACATGCGTGGCGTCGGCTACGCCGGCTCCTCGGCCCTGGGCGGCTTCGTCTCGCTCCGTCGCAAGGGCGCCCGGGTGATCTTCCACCAGGTCGAGCCCAACGTCGTGGAAGTCTTCCGCGTCAGCCAGCTCCTGCCGCTCTTCGGTTTCGCCGACACCGCCGAGGCCGCCCTCGATCTGGCCCACAAGGGGACTGCCACGGCCGAGCCGCCCCGCTCCGGCGACGATGCCACGGCGGCTCCGGCGGCCCCGCGGATCGGTTCGGCACCCCCCTTGCGCCGGGGCCGCTCGCGGCCCGATCCGACCGGCTGAGCTCCGGCTCCACGCCGGCGACCGCCCGATCCGGGTCAGATCCGGATCGAGCGCCAGCGGCCCTGGAGAAACCGGCCCGCGATCATCAGGGCTCGCAGGTGCAGGTCGATGAACATGGCGATCCACGCGCCCAGCAGACCGGTCCCCGGGTCGGCCGCCTGGCCCGCGAGCAGGTACGTCAGCGGGAGCCGGACGCCCAGGTAACCGGTCAGCACCACGATCCAGGGCCACCGCGTCTCGCCGGCTCCCCGCAGGGCTCCACCCAGGACATTGATCGTCGCCAGGGCCGGCAGCGCGAAGGCCACCAGCCGCAGCACGGGCGTGCCGATCGCGGCGACCCCCGGCTGATCGCCGCCCAGGAACAGCGCGAACATCGGCCCGGCCAGGCCGAAGAGCACCACGCCCAGCGCGCTCAGCACGGCCACCCCCAGGCCCCACGAGTGCATCGCGGCCCGACGGGCGAGGTCCGGTCGGGCGGCTCCGAGGTACTGGCCGGTGAGCGTGCTGGCCGAGACGGCGAACGCGCCGACCAGCAGGAAGGCAATCGACTCACACCGGATCGCCACCCCGTGTGCCGCCGTCGCCGTCTCCCCGAGCCGGTTGATCAGCCCCAGGAACCAGAGCTGGCACAGGCCGTTGGTCAGGCTCTCGCCGGCTGCCGGCAGGCTGATCCGCAGGATGCGCCGCAGGAGCTCGCGGTCCGGTCGGGCCCCGCGCCAGACGACCCGGACCCCCGCCCGGCCGCGGATCAGGACCCCGAGGATGATCAGCCCCCCCAGCGCCTCGGCGACGGAGGTCCCCAGCGCAATGCCCCGCAGGCCGAGCCTCGGGAACAGCCACCAGCCCGTGGCGCTGGCCCAGGACAGGCTGATGTTGACGACGTTGACCACCGCCATGACCCGCAACCCGGTCCGGGTGTCGCCCGCTCCACGGAGGCAGGCGTTTCCGACTGTCAGGCACGCGATCAGCGGCATGGCCATCAGCACGATCTGCAGGAATCCCACCGCCTCGGCTGCCGGCCGATCGCGCAGCTGCAAGGCCCTGGCGATCCAGGGAGCCCCGACCACCCCGCCCACCGCCAGCAGGGTTCCGAAGCCCAGAGCAAGACCGAGCGCCTGAACGGTGATCCGGTCGGCCTGGTCCGGCTCACCCGCACCGATCCGACGCGCCACCAGGGCTGTGGCACCGGTCGAGACGATCATGAGGGTGCTGGTCAGGAACCAGACCACGTAGCTGCAGACCGTGACCGCGGCGAGCTGCTCGACGTGCAGATACCGACCGGTCAGGAAGGTGTCGGAGAGCCCCACCAGGTACAGCAGGAACTGCTCGAGCAGGACCGGTACGGCCAGCCACACGACCTGGCGGCGCACTGAACGCCCCGGTGAGTTCGCCAGCCCCCCGGCCCGCGGGCATTCGGTTCCTGAGTGCGCATCGTCCGACATCGCCTGGGCTTCGACTTTCTCGGGCCGGTCCCGTGTCGTAAACTGAAGTGTCTGGCCGCTCCCGCAGGGGGACTGTTCGGCCCGGCCCAGATCCTGAAGAGGTAGCGATCGTGGCGGCCCAGATCCTGGATGGCAAGCGGTTGGCCGAACGGGTCCGCGCGGAGCTGGCCACCGAGGTGGCCGCTTTTCGCGCCGCCACTGGCATCCTCCCGGGCCTCACGGCGGTGCTGGTCGGCGAGTCGCCCGCCAGTGAAGTGTATGTGCGAAACAAGCGGTCGGCCTGCCGCGGCGCCGGGATGCGCGACGACCTGCGGCGGCTGCCGGCCGACGTCTCCGAGTCGGAACTGCTCGACCTGATCGATGCCCTGAACGCCGACCCGGCGGTCCACGGCATCCTGGTCCAGCTGCCGCTGCCGCCCCAGATCGACGAGTCTCGGGTCATCGAACGGATTGACCCGCGCAAGGATGTCGACGGCTTTCACCCCGAGAACGTGGGACTGCTGACCATCGGCCGGCCCCGCTTCGTGCCGTGCACCCCACTGGGCATCCAGACCATGCTCGTCGACGCCGGGGTGACGACGCGAGGGGCGAAGGCGGTGGTCCTCGGCCGCTCGAACATCGTTGGAAAGCCGGTGGCACTGCTCCTGATGCAGAAGGGCCCCGGCGGCGACGCGACGGTCACCGTCTGCCACACCGCGACCTCCGACCCGGCCGCGGTCGCCCGCGAGGCAGACATCCTGATCGCCGCCGTCGGGCGGCCCGAGCAGGTGCGGCGGGACTGGATCAAGCCGGGGGCCACGGTCATCGACGTGGGCATCCACCGGCGCGCCGACGGAAGTCTTTGCGGGGATGTGGCCTTCGTGGAGGTCGCGCCCGTGGCCGGAGCCATCTCGCCCGTGCCGGGCGGGGTGGGCCCGATGACCGTCGCCATGCTCCTCAAGAATACGCTCCTCGCTGCCCGCCTCCAGGCCGAAGCCACGACGACCGGCTGAGCCCCGCCCGGTCCGATCGTCACGGCCGCCCTCCGATCAAAGTCCCGCGGCGACTCGGGACGATTCTCCCCACCCGACGCGAGACGAGTCCGAGCGATGATCCGACTGGGAATCTGCAACGAGCTGTTCGAGGGCTGGGACCTGGGGCGCGTCTGCCGGACGGCCCGCGACCTCGGTTACGAGGGCATCGAGCTCGCCCCGTTCACGCTCGCCCCCCGGATCACCGACCTGCCCGGCTGGCGGCGGCGGGAGATCCGCCAGACGATCGAGGATGCCGGGCTCGAGACGATCGGACTGCACTGGCTGCTCGCCCACACCGAGGGCTTCTACCTCACCTCGCCCGACGCCGAGGTCCGGCGCCAGACGGCCGAGTACCTGGTGGCCCTGGCCGAGGCCACCCGGGACCTCGGGGGCACCCTGATGGTCTTCGGCTCCCCCAAGCAGCGGAACCTGCTGCCGGGCGTGACCCGGCACCAGGCCGTCGACTTCGCGACCCAGGTGTTCGAGGCCGCCATGCCGGCCATCGGGGCGCTCGGGGTGGATCTCTGCCTGGAGCCGCTGGCCCCGTCGGAGACCGACTTCCTGAATTCGATCGCCGAGGCCGAGGTGCTGCTGCGGCGGATCGATCACCCGCACTTCAAGCTGCACCTGGACGTGAAGGCGATGTCGAGCGACCCTGGCGGCTCGGTCACCGAGCTGATCGCCAAGCACGCCGACGAGGCCGGCCACTTCCACGCCCAGGACACGAACCTGCTCGGACCCGGCATGGGCGAGGTCGAGTTCGGCCCGATCATGCGGGCGCTGGCCGCCTCGGGCTACGACCGCTGGGTCTCGGTCGAGGTCTTCGACTACAAGCCCGGTGCGGAGCGGATCGCCTACGAGAGCATCCAGTGCCTGAAGCACGCGCTGCGGACGGCCGGACCCGGTCACTTCACGCTGGCCGATGCGGGCGACGTGCCCTGAGATCCGGGTGGAGCTTGAAACGCCAGCCTCAACGGCGCCGCGTGTCGCTGGGGCCCTGGAGAGCTCGCAGCCACCAGCGGCGGGCATTCCTGTACACGCGATCCGGCTTGAGCCCGGTCAGGCACGGATGGTCGGCCAGCGGGCAGGCCTTGTGATAACACGGCCGGCACGCGACCCGGTGTCGCATCACCAGCGAGCGCCGCGAGTACGGCCGCCATTGCCCGACGCGGTTCGTGCCGCTGAATAGCACGACGGACGGCACCCCGGCCGCGGCCGCCAGATGCGCCGGGCCCGAGTCGGCACCGATGAACAGGTCGGCCCGCTCCAGCAGCGCCGAGGTCTCGGTCACCGCCAGGGTCCCGCTCCAGTCGCGGAGGTTCGGGTGCGCCGAGAGCCGTTGCCCCATCGCCCGGTCGCTCTCTCCGCCCAGCACGATCACGCGCCAGCCGTCGGCCAGGAACCGGCCCAGCAGTGCGTCCCAGTGGCGGATCGGCCAGAGCTTGGCGCTCATCCCGGCCCCCAGATGCACGGCCAGGAGCGGGAACTCGGATCCGAAGCGCCCGGCGTGCAGCCACTCGGGGTCGAACGGGCGGCCTGAACTGCGGGCCGCGATGCTGCCCGCGACCCGTTCCGCCGCCACCGCCGCCGGCACCGTCCGTCTCGGGGCCCGGGTGGACCGCTCGGGCCATTCGCGGCGCAGTCGGGTGCCGACGCAGAGGCGATCCTCCTCGGTCACCTCGACCGCAACCCGCACCGGCTCGTCCGACTCGATCCCGAGCCGTTGCAGCAGGGCCAGTCGCGATTCCACCTCGTGGCGTCCCAGGACCCAGCGGACCTCGTCGGTCAGCAGGAACCCGCCGCCGCCCATCGCCCAGCCCAGCCGTCGCGGCACGCCGGCGAGGGTCAGGACCAGGAGCGTCAGGACGTCGCCCCGGACGTCGATCCCCAGGTCGTACCCGTGCCGCCTCAGGCGCCGACCAAGCCGCCAGACGGCCGACCCGAGGGCCCAGGCCGAGGCCCGGCGCTCGAACCAGTTCCGCTCGGCGATGTGTACGCGATCGACGTGCGGGTCGGCCTCGAAGACCTCGCGGTTGCTGAGCGAGGCCAGCACGTCGATCCGCGCTGCCGGATAGGCTGCCCGGAGCCTGGGGAGCATCGGGGTGGTGAGCACGCCGTCGCCGAGGTGGTCGAGCTGGACGATCAGGATCCGGTGCGGGTCCCGCCAGGCGGGGATCGGCCGCAGCCGCCGCCAGAGCCAGAACAGCACGGCCCCGACGGCGTCGAAGGCGCGCACCAGCACCCGCCACCGCCACTTGCTGTAGCGGTACCGGGGGGACGCCAGCTTTCCCGCCTCAAGCGGTGATCGCGTGGTACACCTCCGCCGTCTGCCGGGCCACTTCGCCCCAAAGGTAGCGGGCACCGATCCGCGCGCTAAGCTCGGAATCCGTGGGCGCGTCCCAGGCCGCCGCCACCGCCGCGGCAATCCCGCGCGGATCGTCGGGCCGGGCGTACTGCACGCGGTCGCCGAAGTACTCGCGGGTGCAGCCGAACGGTGTGATCACGACCGGACAGCCCGCCAGCGCCGCCTCCAGGGCCGCGAGCCCCGGCGTCTCGAACCAGCTCGGTAGCGCGAAGACTCGCGCCGCGGCGTAGGCCCCGGCCAGAGCGGGATGGTCGTGATCGAGGCGCGGCAGCCAGGTCACGAACCCCTGCCCGGCCCGTCGGCAGGCCGCGGCGTAGCCCTCATGCCCGGGAACCGGGTCGCCGATGACCACCAGGCGGTGGCCCAGCGTCCGGACGGCCCGGATCAGCCCCAGCGGGTTCTTGCGCGGCTCGATCCGGCCGACGAACAGGCTGAAGGGCTCGCCGGGATGGTACGGCGCGAACGTCGACGGATCGGCGGAACGGAACCGAGCTTCCACCCCGTTGGACACGACGCAGATCCGGCCCGGATCGATCGCGAACAGGCGACGGAGCTGATCGGCCTCGGCCTCCGAGTTGGGCAGAACCCGATCCGTCAGCCGGAGCAGCTCCCGACGCCAGCTCGGCAACCGCGGCAAGGTCCGCTTCAAGCTCCAGCCGACGAGTGCCACCAGGCCGGCGCCGTTCGAAGGGGCCAGGCGCAGGAGCGCTCGGGGCTCGTACCAGCAGATCGACGACAGGACGACCGGCACGCCCCTGGCCTTCGCGACCCTGGCCAGCGCCAGGCCCTCGTGCGACATGCCGAAGAGGTGCAGCACGGCCCCCTGCTCCACCCGGTCGGTCCAGGGGGACAGCAGCCGCACGGGCCAGCCCAGCGCCTCCAGGTGACGGCCGGTCTGCACGAGCTGGTTCTCGCCGCCCCCCGGCGCCTGCAGGGCCGCCGTCGGGGCATGCAGCAGGATGGCCCCGGCCTGGCAACGGCCCTTCGATCGCTCCGTCAGCCACTCGTGGACCGGCTGCACGCTCGCCGTCGCGACCGGCACGGCTTGCGTGCCCGCGCTCATGAGCCCACCCCCGCCCGTCGTCGGGAGCGCAGCCGTCGCAGGCCGCGCTTGAGCTGCGCCGACAGGCTCCCCGTCGGCAGCTCCTCGATCGGGACGACCGTCTCCCAGTCGAGGGCCGCGCGGGCCAGCGAGCGCATCGACGGCCGTCGGTGCGCCGGCATTGAGGCCGGCAGATCGTCGGCAACCGGCACGCTCCGATAGGCCAGGGCCGCCAGCGGCAGCGACGTCACTGCGCCTTGCAACGGCACCGTCGCGACCGTGTCGCCCTGGAACGCCTGCAAGGCCATCGAGCGGTCGGGAGCCTCGCCCTCGAATCGAACCATGAGCCCGGCCCCGTCGGAGGCTTCCGCGCCCGGCTCTGCGATCAGATTCCATCGGAGCCGATCGCGGCGGAGCCACCAATCGGCATAGGCCGTCAGGGTCGTGCGCCAGACGCCAGGCTCGGAGTCGACCACTCGGGCCAGCTCGCGAGGGATCTCGGGCAGGTGGGCCAACCGACGCTCGGGATGCCCATAGACGAAGGCGGGCTCGCCGGCGGCGATCCGGTTCCGGACGACCCAGGCCAGGTACTCCGCGATCTGCACCGGGTCGGTCAGACCGCCCTCCAGGCAGATGCCCTCGCAGATCGGATGCACCGGCACCTGGAGCACCGGCGACTGCGCCTCATCGCGCCAGGGGAAGAAGGGGAAATCGTCGTAGCCGAGCTGGAAGTCGGACGAGTAGACGTGCCCCTCGGCCGCGATGGCCCGGTCGAGGCCGGGGTTCCACCGGCCCTCGGGCGCCGCGAAGCCCGGGCAGCGGAATCCCTCACGCTCCAGGATCGCCCGCGCCCGCGCCAGGTTCCGCCGGTTGAGGTCCGGGTCGGCCACCACGACATGGTAGTGGCCGTGCGACTGGGTGTCGTGCCGCCTCAGGTCGTCGAGCACGCCCCGGTCGTGGCCGTAGGCGAGGGTGCTGACGAAGTGGGTGGTGCAGTCGGCGATCGGCTCGCGCGCCCTGGCGAACCGGAAATAATCCTCGGGCACCGGCTCGTCGAGGTCCACCCGGAACGCGAACGCCGAGCGGTAGCCGGCCGGGAACGGCGCCAGCCGGGCCCAGACCCCGCCCGCCCCGGTGATCAGTCGCCGCAGCCGTCCGATCAGGCGTCGGCGGAGCACCCCGCGCGCCAGCGGAGCCACTCGCTCGGTGACCGTCCGCCCCGCGATGGTCCAGCTCCGGTAGGCCGCCCGGGTCACCAGCAGGTCCGCGAAGGGATCGCCGGTATCCCCGGCTCGGGCCCGGTGGACGTCGATCGCCACCTGATCGGACCGCAGGCGACGGGCCACGACCGAGGACGCGACCTGGTTGCCGTCATAGACGACGAACCGGCCCACCTCCCACGCCGGGTCGGTCGGATCATCCGGCAGCTCGGTAAACGGCAAGCCCTCCTGGCGCAGGAGTATCGCCAGGCCCGGCGGTGTCCGCCAGAGGCCCAGGGGCAGGAGCGAGCGGAGTTGCGAGCGTTGGGCCCCGCTCATGACGACTCTCCCGCGACCCGACCCGTCCAGAGGGCAAGGGCCCGCCGCCGGGGATGTCTCTCGAAGAGGCGATGGCCGGACTCGGCCGGCGAGAGCAGGTATTCGATCCCCACGCCGACAAGGTGCCGTTCGAGCTGTCGTCGCAGGACCTCGGGGCGGAACCAGTGCTCGCGGACGGGCTCGCCGGGCCGGTACATCCAGCGCCCGCGCCACTCGTCGATCCGCTTCACGACCACCCGGGGAAGCCACGGCCGCCGGTCGTCCAGGGCGAGCGCGTTCTTGTCCACGATCACCAGCCGGCCGCCTGGCCGCAGCACGCGCCGGATCTCGGCCAGGGCCCGATCGACGCGGGAGGCCGGCAAATGCTGGAACACGTCGATCGCGACGGCCGAGTCGAAGGTCGCCGTGGCGAACGGCAGGCGGAGCATCGAGCCACGCACGCGGTCGGCCAGTCTGGCCTGGGCGAGCATGCCCGCCGAGAGATCAAGCCCGACGACCCGGGCGCCACGCTCCACCAGTCGGCCGGCGAACCGGCCCTTGCCGCAGCCGAGGTCCAGCAGCATCGTCCCATCCACGGCACCCAGGGCCCGCACCACCGCCGCGAGCCGGAAATCGCTGTCCGGGACGGCGGCCTTGAAGCGAGCCTCCAGGGCGTCGAATCGTGCGGCCACGAATCGCTCGTGCACCAGGCTCATCGGTGGCCCCCGATCGCCGCCGTGGCGGTCCGGAGCCGTCGTGCGGGTGCGGACCGGCCCGAGGCCCGGGTCAGCTCGCGGAGCTTCCACTGCCGCACGGCGACGGAGACGGCCGAGAGGGCGCAGAAGGCGAACCCCTCGCGGCCGTCACGGAACCCCTGCTTCAGGCCGTAGAGCTTGGCGAACGTCCAGAGCGGTCGCAGCGTGAGGTCAAACGGGCGCGGTTGCCGACCCTCCCGGTGCAGCCGGGTGGCCTCCAGGCTCGTGTACCGGTCCAGCTTCCGCAGGAACGTCTGCATGTCGGGCAGGGTCTGGTGCGTGAGCGGCTCGTCGAGCTGACCGACCGGGCCAACCAGGGCCACTGTCTCGTGCACCTCGCCCACCCAGTCGCCGGCGCCGCGGCGGAACAGTCGGAGGGGGCGATCGTGTTGCGTGCCGGAGTACCGGAACGGACGGCCGAGGATCTCGCTGCGGATCGGGATGCGATAGCCGACCGGCTCGTGCTCGACTGTGGCCAGCCGCTCCCGGATCGCGGCGCGGAGCCCCGGGGTCACGCGCTCGTCGGCGTCGATCGAGAGGATCCAGTCGCAACGGGCCCGCTCAAGGCCGGCATTGCGCTGGGCGGCGAAGTGGTCGAACGGTCGGACCAGGACCCGGGCCCCCACCTCGCGGGCGATGGCCTCGGTGCGATCCCGGCTGGCGGCGTCCACGACCACGATCCGCTCGTCGGCCCAGGACACACTGGCCAGGCAGCCAGGCAGGTGCTCCGCCTCGTCCCGCGCCACGATCAGGGCCGTCAGGGTCATGTCAGGCATATCGCACCGCCTTCCCGACCGTGCCCGCGACGAACCGGGCGGGGAAGTAGAGGGCGTAGGCCACCAGCGCCACCGGCAACTGGCCGATCAGGGCCAGCACGATCCAGAGGTGCCATCGGAGATCGGCATGTCCCGCCAGTTCGACCAGCCGTCGCAGACCGGACGGGGGACGGGCGGGAACTGGCTGCGGTCGGACTTCGGCCGGGGGCCGACTCGGGGCGAGATCGGTATCGGCCAGCCCATTGGCGAACTGGAACACGGCCTTGCCGGCGCTGTAGAGGGTGGTCAGCAGCAGCCAGGCGGGTTGACCCGTCGCGACGAACGCCGACCAGCCGATCGCGGCGTGCAGCAGGTGGTCGCCCACCTCATCCAGGGTCGAGTCGAGCCAGCGCCCGAAGGCCGATGCCGTGCCCTGGAGCCGGGCCAGATGCCCGTCGGCCGTGTCGAGCACCAGGCCGAGTGCCAGCAAGCCGGCGATCAGGAGCTGGCGTCCAGACCCGGCACCGGGAACGGCCACCAGGGCCGCAGCACCGAAGACGCAGCACGCGGCCGCCAGCGTCAGGTGGTTCGGCCGGACGGCGGTCGCACTCAGCCGGCGGGCCAGGGCGCGGGCGGGCTTCAGCGCCCAGTAGTGACCGAGTGGTTGATACGATTGTCGCCGCACCAGCTCGGAGTCGGCGTGCTCCAGGCCGCCCGGGGCATCGAGCCGCCAGACGGCGACCGCGTCGGGATCGGCCGCGCGCCGCACGGCACGCCGGAGGGAGCGCAGCTCGTAGAGGCGGTCGGTCCGCAGGACGAGGGCGTCGGGTCCGGGTGCGACATCGGTCCAGCGGATCGTCGGGTCGGACGGCCCGGCCAGATCCAGGAGGCGATCCGCCTGCCCGGTCGCGGCGTGCACCGTGACGGAACCGGCACCGCACTGGCGGGCCAGCCGCAGGTGATGCCTCAGCACCGGTTCGCCCAGCACGCACGCCTGCGCCAGGGGCATTCCCCCGGGGCCGGCGGGTCTGGCGTCGATGGCGATGCGATCCTGGGGGCGTGTCATGGCGGCGCCTCCATGCGCCTGCGTGCCGACGGGTGAGCCTGTGACGAAGGACCTGGGTTCCGTGGCCTACCAGCGGAATCGGTCGAAGAACGCCTCCTGGCGTCCGATCCAGCCCGCGCCCCCGACCCCGATCGTGCGGCGAGCCTCCAGCGCCGACCGTCGCAGAGCCACGGCCTCGACGAACGCCCGGGCGAACTGGCCACGTCCCAGGAGCAGCGAGTGAACCAGGCGCGCGGGTAGCCAGGCCAGGTGGCCCCAGAGGCGGAGCCCGGCCAGGTTCTTCCAGGCGAACAGCAGGCTGTTTCGCAGGGCCAGCCGGTCGGAGCCCCCGCGCCCGAAGGCGGGCTCGAACGAGGCCATGCCGCGGTGGTACGACCGCGAATTGGGCACATACACCCCCGGCCAGCCGGCCATCCAGCCGGCGAAGCCGAGGTCGAGGTCCTCGATCCGCCCGGGGAAGTACAGCGGGTCGTAGCCGCCGATCTCCAGGAACTTGCGGCGATCGACGGCCAGCACCGGACCGGCCGCCGCCGTCAGGTCGGGGCGGTCCACCAGGGCCTCGTGGCCAGGGACCCGGCTGCGACCCTGCACCAGGCCGAACCGCGATCGCACACGCGTGCGCATGCCCTCATACTCGCGGCCGTCGAAGGTCCAGCACTGCGGCGCCGCGAAGAGCGCTTCGGGGTGGGCTTCCAGCGCCGCCAGCAGCGGCCCGACGGCATCGGGCTCGAGCTTGACGTCGTTGTTGAGCAGCAGCACCGCGGGCTCGTCGAGCCGGGCCAGCACGGGATTGAAGCTGGCCAGGCCACGGTTGGGCTCGCTGAGGACCTCGATGCCGGGCCAGTCGCGGGCGAGCACCGCCAGCGAGTCGTCGGTCGACGCGTTGTCGATGACCGTGACGCCGCAGGGCACCGGCGAGTCCGCGGCAGCCCGCACGAGCGACGGCAGGCATTCGCCGAGCAGCTCGCGGCCGTTGTAATTGAGGACCAGAATCCGGGTCCGGCCGATCCGCATGGAATCCATTCCCCGATGCCGGCTGATCAGCGGCCGTACCTTACGACCAGCCCGGATCGCGGTCAAGCCGACCCACCCCCCGCGCCGGCCCGGGGGCCGACGCGGACGGGTCGGGAACGGGCTCAGGCGCCGTAGGTGGCACCACGGAGCGAGACGAGCAGCTTCTTGGTGGCCTGGATGCCCTCGGGCTCCGGGAGCTTGCTGCCCTCGTACTCGATGCCGACCCAGCCCTTGTAGCCGGCGTCGGTGACGATCTTCATGATCCGGGCGAAGTCCAGGTAGGACTCCTTGCCATCGGCATTGAAGTCGTAGCTCTTGGCCGAGACGCCCTGGGCGTACGGCATGAGCCGGGCGATGGCCTGGTAGACGTCGATCTCGTACTTGTGGTCCTTGTTCGGGAAGTTCCCGAAGTCGGGCAGCGTACCAAAGCTCGGGTTGTTGACGGCCTTGATCAGGGCCAGCAGCGCGTCGGGGTTGCTCGACGGGCCGCCGTGGTTCTCGCAGATCACGCCGATCTTGTGCGAGGCGCCGTACGCGGCCAGGGCGCCGCAGCCCTCGGCGGCGTCGGCCACGTTGGTCGGGCTGTAGTGCTCGCCGGTGTTGATGCGGATGGCGTGGCAGCCCAGGGCGGCCGCGGCGTCGACCCACTTCTTGTGGTTCTCGACCGCCTTGGCGCGGGCGGCCTTGTCCGGGGCGCTCAGGTCGCCCTCGCCGTCGATCATGATCAGGACGTTGGTGACGCCCTGGTCCGCGGCCCGCTTCTTGAGGTCGGCCAGGTAGGCGGAGTCGGTCACCTTGTCCTTGAAGAACTGGTTGACGTACTCGACGCCCTCGATCCCGAACTCCTCGCGCGCCATGCGGGGGAATTCCAGGTTGAGCTGGGCCGTCTTGGCGCGGTCGGCAAATAGCCGCTTGTGCAGCGACCACTCGGCCAGCGAGATCTTGTACTCGCCGATCTTGCCGGGCCTCGGCTTGCCGGTGACGTCCTGGCCGAAGCTCGGGCGCAGGCCCAGCGTCAGCGCAGCACCGCCGGCCAGGACACCCTGCAGGAATCCGCGACGATGGGTCGAATGGTCCAGGCTCATCTTGGCTCTCTCCAGCTTGGGACACGGAACGCACGGGAGGGGAGGGACTCTCGGCTCAGGCGAAGGCGAGCTGTCGGTCGTTCAGGGCGGACTTGAGCGCCACGGCGGCCACCCCGAACTGCTCGGGTCCAGTGTAGCCGTACGACTTCTCGGCCACGACCAGGTGGGGTTCGAGGACGCAGAAGCCGTCAAAACCGCCGGCCACAGCCTCGGCGATCAGCCGGGGGATCTGCCCATCCCCCTGCCCCGCCGGCACGTTGCGGCCGAGCTTCTGGTCGTAATCCTTGACGTGGAAGTGCTTCACGAACGGCCGGAGCCGGTCCCAGGCCGCGTCGATCGATTGGCCGATCTCGACATAATTGGCCGGGTCGAAGGCGTGAGCCAGGGCGTCGGATCCGACCGACTCCAGCACGTCGGCCACCCGTTCGGCCGTGTCGGCGTAGATGCCCTTCTCGTTCTCGAGCATGAGCCGGATGCCACGCTCCCGGGCGAGCTCGGCCTTGGCGGCCATCCGCTTCAGGACCTCGTCGCGATACTGCGCAGGGTCCTCGCCGGCGGGCATGTAGTAGCTGAATACCCGGATGTTCGGGGTCCCGTAAAAGTCGGCCAGGTCGAGGGCCCGGCGGTACTTCTCCAGGTGGGGCTCGAACGGCTCGGTGATCGGGTACTTGCCGACCGGCGACCCGACGGCGCTCAGGCCCATGCCGCGTGACCGCAGCAGCGCCCGGAAGTCCTCGTGCTGGGCCGGGGTCAGCTCCATCACGTTGGTCTTGAAGATTGAGCGGAACTCGATGAAACCGATGCCGTGGGACTGCAGGCAGTCGAGCTGCTCGACCGGATCGGCCGAGATCTCGTCGGAAAACGCGCTGATGCGGATCATAGGGGGTGGGTCTCGCCGGCCGGGGTTGCGGGACCGATCATCGTAGCAGCCCGATCGAAAACTGCCAGCGACTGTTGGCCCCGGCACTCCTGGCACGTTAGGATACGCTCGATGTCCAGTGGCCTGCCGGCCGCCTCCCCGTGCGCCTGGAGCTCCGAGCGCCCATGAACCCGATCCTGGCGATCCTGCTGGCGCTGGCCGTGTACTGGCTGGTCGTCTTCGTGGGCACGTTCATCACCGTCGAGTACGCCCAGTCGTACCTCTACGACGAGGTTACGCCGGCCCGGGGCGCCAAGATCGCCGTCGGCAGCCTGATCCTGGCCGCGCTGCTGGTGTGGGCCCGGCCGCGGTACGACACCATGTTCACCAGCGGCATCGGCTGGACCGTCGTGCAGGCGATCGTCTGGTTCGCCGTCTTCGTCCTGATCCTGCGATTCCACCCCGTGCACGCCATCGGCATCAGCCTGGTCGCCTTCTTCCTGCTCAGTGGCATGGCGACCCTGGCGTACGAGAGCTTCTCCGGGTCCAACCCGTCGGGGGTGCCGGCCAGCCGACGACCCAGTCAGCCGCTGCGGCGCTCGACTGGACCCACCCTACCCTCGGCCCCTGCGGGCAATGCCCCCGCAGCAGCCGCTGCACCCGCGAC
Source organism: uncultured Isosphaeraceae bacterium (assembly GCA_964624465.1). Classification (GTDB taxonomy): domain Bacteria; phylum Planctomycetota; class Planctomycetia; order Isosphaerales; family Isosphaeraceae; genus CAZUZD01. Next base: position 32,618 of record CAZUZD010000006.1, on the reverse strand, counting down.
AGCCCCGGCCGCCGGCGGCCGCTGAGCGGCCCGACGATCAGGCCGGCAACCTGGCGCGGAGCAACCGCAGGAGCCGTTCGCTGGTGCGCTCCCAGGTGGCGGATCGGGCGGCGTACCAGCGCCGCTCCGCCCGGCCGTCGTCGCCGGCTCGCTCCACGATCCGTTGCACCGCGGTGACGAATTCATCAGGCGTCTCGGCGACGTCAAACAGGTGTCGGTACAGCTGGCACTCGGGCAGGCTGGTCGTCACCACGGGACGGCTGGTGGCCATGTAGTCCATCAGCTTCGTCGGGCACGAGACCCGGTTGAACGCGTGGTCAGTGCGGTACGGGATCAGGCAGACGTCGAAGGCGGACATGTACCGCCCGAGCTCGGCCTGAGACTTCCACCCCAGCCGGTACACGTTCGGCAATGCAATCGTGCGCTGGTAGCTCTGATACCAGGGCTCGCGCGGTGCCTCGGCTGGCTCGCGGCCAATCAGGACGACCGACCCGTGAGGGAACGCCCGGGCCGTCTGCCCGAGCAGATCCCAGTCGAGCCGGTCCTCCAGCGAGCCGACGAATCCGAGGCGCGGGCCAGGCATGGCCGCGAGGTCGGGCGGTGCCGGCGCGGCCGTGCGGAGCGGGCTGGGGGCGATCGACGCGGACGGGGCGCCGTGCGGCAGGTGTACGATCCGGTCGCGCGCCTCCGGCTCGGAGGCCGCCAGCTCCTCGCTACGGATCCGGGCGCAGAACAGGGAGAGGTCGGCCTCGCGCACCACCTGGCGCTCGAGTCGTCGAACCTGCTCGGCCCGAGATCTCCAGTAGAGCGCGTAGTCGTCCATGTTGTAGTAGACGAGTGCGTCGGGGCGGACCAGGTCGCGCAGGTGCAGATAGTGCGGGTACGACAGCGCCAGGGCGAGCGGCCGGGGCTGGGGCAGCGACTGCCGCCACGACGCGATCGCGCGGGCGATCGGGCGCATTCCCAGGCGGGGGTACGACTTCATCCAGCCAGGTGGCAGGATGAAGTGACGCACCCAGAGATTCGGCCCGAGCTGTTCCGACGGCCAGAGCCATTCCCGGCCGGGCCGGCGCTGATTCAGCGCCGTGCGCCAGTCGACGGCCTTGATCAGGAGCACTCGCTGGCCCAGGTCGGACAGCGGGGCGAACAGGCGCTCGGTCCAGGTCCACGAGGCATCGGCCACGACCAGGTCGAAGTTCGGACCATTGCCAACGCCGCCGGCGGCGTGCTCAGCGTCGAGCGGGCCCCCGGGCGCGCAATCGAGATTCGACCCGGGGTCCGGCCTCATCACGGTGGTGCTCTCAGCCTCCATGGCGCGGCTCGCGGTCCGGCGCGGAGACCCGCCGGAAGTGCTGAGGTCGGCGTCCGGCCACATCCCCCGGCCGGTTGGCCCAATGTAGCCTTCGAGGTGGGACTGTCAAGCAAAAGCTGGTGAACCGCAACGTGCCCAGGGGTTTCAGGCTCAGTCCCTCAGGGAATCTGCCGGAGGGTCCGCGCGATGAAATCACCGAGCCGGCGGGCGGCCTCCAGGGCGTGCTCACGGAGCACGAGCAGGTCCTTCAGGCCCGCCGGCCGTCGCCAGAGCGCCCCCAGGGTGGCCCCGAGGCGATAGCTGCCGTTGGGGCCCATGATCGTGAGCACCTCGGGCGGCAGGTCGGTCGTGGCCACGTCGCTGATGATCCGGATCGGCAGGAAACGCAGCCCGCGCTCCTCGGCGAACCGGGCCACCGCGGCGGTCTCCATGTCGACCAGGTCAGCCCCCGTGCGGGACCGGAGCTCCGCCTTCTCGGCGGCCGTCCGCACGATCGCGTCCACCGTGACGAGCTGGCCGGACCGGATCGGGGACCGCTCGGTCTCGACGACGGCGATCGGGACCACCGAGCGATTCCAGCCGTTGGCGTCGCAGAGCCGGGTCGGGCGGCTCAGGTCGAACAGGTTCCAGGACGGGTCGAGCGCCCCGGCGAATCCGGCGGAGATCAGCAACCGGGGTCGGTGGCCGGCGTGGAGCAGCTCGGCGCCGGCCCGCGCAGCGGCCTGGCCGGGACCCGTGGTGATCAGGGTCACGACCTTGCCGCCGCAGAGCCCCTCGACCACCTGAGACCGGCCGGCATTGTAGCGCCGCAGGTCGGCCAGGCGGGCGATCAGGGGGGCCACCTCGATGGGCATCGCCGCCACGATGCCGACGTCGGACGGCACGGGCGGCGGTGCGATGGCGCTCTGGCTCGGATCGGTCCCTGCGCTCATCGAGGAGCCTCCAGGGACTGGCCGATCAAAGGAACTGCCACTTGATCATCTTGAACGTGTCGCCGAGCTTCGAGTTCACGCCCACGGCCGCGGCCGTCTCGAAACCGACGTGCGACATACAGTTCTCGCAGCGGGGATCCTGGCCGTAGCCATATTTCTCCCACGGGGTCTTGGTCACCAGGTCGTTGAACGACTTGTGGTGGATGTCGGTGATCAGGTAGCACGGGCCCTTCCACCCCTTGATGTTCCGCGTCGGGCTGGCCCACGCGGAGCACTGCATCTCGCGCTTGCCCTGGAGGAATTCCAGGTAGATCGGCGAGGTGTTGAACCGGTACTTCCGGAACATCGCCTCGGCGGCGCGGAACTTCTCGCGGATCTTCTCGCGGGTCAGGAAGATCTCCCGGACCTGCACCGCATCATACTCATAACCGGGGGCGATCATGAAGCCGTCGACGCCCAGTCCGGTCAGGTGGCCGAACAGCTCATCGAGCTCGCCCATGTCGGTCTCGGTGAAGACCGTCGTGTTGGTGCAGACCAGGTGGCCGTGCTCCTTGGCGACCTTGATGCCCTCGATCGCCTGATCGAAGACCCCCTCACGCTCGACCGCCAGGTCGTGCGACTTCCGCATGCCATCGAGGTGCACATTGAAGAAGAAGGTGTTCGAGGGCTTGAAGTCCTTGATCTTCTTCTTGATGAACATCCCGTTGGTGCAGAGGTAGACGACCTTCTTCCGCTCCTGGATCTTGGCCGTCAGCTCGCCGATGCCGGGGTAGATCATCGGCTCGCCGCCGCAGATCGAGACTACCGGGGCCCCGCACTCGTCGACGGCGTCCAGGCACTCCTGGATCGAGAGCTTCTGCTTGATCGTCGACTCGTATTCCCGAATTCGACCGCAGCCCGTGCAGGTCAGGTTGCAGGCGTGCAGCGGTTCGAGCATCAGGACCATCGGGAACTTTTCGGTGCGGGCGAGCTTCTGCTTCGCCACGTACTTCCCGATGCGCATCGTCATCGAAAGCGGGAAACGCAGACCCATCGAGACAACCCTCCTGGTTCCGATCCGGGCCGAATCCGTCGGAGTCGAGCGCCGGTGACAAGCGATGCGGAATGCGAATGGGGGGCCGAACCCCCCGGTGCGAGGCCGATCAGATCTCGGTCGAACGCGGCTGCGCCGGCACCCGGGTCGCGATCGGACCCGGCGAAACCGAGGACAGCGACGGGGCCAGCCGGCCCACGGCCGAGCGGTACCGGGCCAGGGCCATCAGCGGGAAGTAGATGCGGTAGTAGTGGTACTTCAGGTAGAAGACGCGCGGGAAACCGGTCCCGGTGAACTCGGCCTCGTCCCAGGTGCCGTCCGCCTGCTGCGTCTCCAGCAGGTAGGCGATCCCGCGGCGCACCGATTCGCCCTTGGCCCGGCCGGCGGCGATCAGCCCCAGCACGGCCCAGGCGGTCTGCGACGCCGTCGGCTCCCCCTGGCCCTTGAGGCTCGGGTCATCATAGCTGGCACACGACTCGCCCCAGCCGCCGCCATCCTGCTGCACCGACTCGAGCCAGTCGGCGGCGCGGCGGATCGCCGGGTGGTTCAGCGGGTAGTCGATCGCCCGCAGGCCCAGCAGCACCTGCCAGGTGCCGTAGATGTAATTCACGCCCCAGCGGCCGTACCAGCAGCCCTCGGGCTCCTGGGTGCTCCACAGGTACTCCAGCGCCCGCGACACGGCCGGGTGTTCGGCCCGGTAGCCGAGCAGGCCCAGCAGCTCGATCACCCGCGCCGTGATGTCGGCGCAGCTGGGGTCGAGCATGGCGTTGTGATCGGCGAACGGGACCTTGGTGAGGATCTCGTTGTCGATGTCGGCGTCGAACGCCGCCCAGCCGCCGTCGCGGTTCTGGAGCGAGAGCAGCCAGTTGACCCCGCGCTGCAGGGCCGCCTGGGCCTCGGGCTCCTCGACGATCGCCGAGCGTCGGATCGCCATCAGGACCATCGCGGTGTCGTCGATGTCCGGGTAGTGGCCGTTCTGGAACTGGAAGTGCCAGCCGCTGGGCTCGATGCCCCGCTTGCGCTGGGACCAGTCGCCGGGGCGGCGGATCTCGCGATCGACCAGCCAGCGGGCGGACCGCATCAAGGCGGGGTGGAAGCTCGGCAGGCCGGCGTCGGCCAGCGAGATGGCGGCGATCGCGGTGTCCCAGACCGGCGAGACGCAGGGCTGGATGCGGGTCGAGGCGGCGTCCTCGATGATCAGATCATTGAGGTGCCGCTCGGCCCACTGCATCAGCTCGCTGTCGTTGGAGTACCCCAGGCACTTGAACGCGACGATCGTGTAGATCATCGGTGGGAAGATGGCGCCCAGGCCGTCGGAGTCCTCGCAGTGGTCGAGGATCCAGCGGTGCGCGGCCTTCAGGGCGGGCCGTCGCAGCGAATTCGGCAGGACGCGGTCTGCGAACTTGAGCACCCGGTCGAACTTCAGGAAGAAGTTCTCCCAGGAGAGCCGCTTCCCGGTGAACCGGTGGGTGCGCGGCAGGTCGGCCCGGAACAGCTCGCCGATGCCCCGGTCCGGGGCGATCTCGCGCACCGGCTTGTGGGCCGAGATGATCGCCAGCGGTACCACGATGGGCCGCGTCCAGGCTGACATCGCCGCCAGGCTGAAGCCCCAGCGGGCTGGGACCAGGGCGAGTTCCGGCGGCACGCACGGGCACTCGTCGTAGCTGACCTGCCCCAGCAGCGCGAGATAGAAGCGCGTGAAGCTGTTGCAGTTCTGGGCGCCGCCGGCCTCGAGGATCAGGCGGCGGGCCTCGGCCAGCACCGGGTGATCGGGGGCGAAGCCGAGCAGCTTCAGGGCGAAGTACGACTTGACCGTCGCGCTCAGCTCGAACGGGCCGCCCGGATAGATCGACCAGCCGCCGTCAGGCCGTCGCTGCTCGATGAGGTAGCGTGCCAGGCGCTGGCAGAGCTCACTCCGCTCGCGGCCCAGGAAGGCCATGAGCAGGATGTACTCGGATTCGAGGATCGTGTCGCCTTCGAGCTCGGCGACCCAGTGACCGTCGGCCTGCTGCTGTTCCATCAGCCAGCGCCGGGTGAGCTCCAGGCCACCGTCGAGGTCCGCACGGGCGGCCGCTGGACGGGGCGGGGCGTGGCGATCAAGTTGCGGGTTCGTCATGGGTGTCGAGGTGCCACCATCCCTGTTGGCCATCATTTCGTTCCCGAACCCCCCTCCCTGTTGAGTCCGCGAGCCGTCGGCACCGCGTGGCAGTCCGCCGCATCGGACGGATGACGTTCCGGCGGCAGTTGCACCCGGATCCCAAGATTGGGCGGAATCTTAAGCCGCCCGCGCAAGTCGGAGCAAGCCCAAAACCCCGGGCGCCGAGCCAGAATTTCCCACGGGGTATAGGTTTGCTCACAGTCGACCTCGCGCCCGCAGGGTCGGTGCGAACTCCCCCAGAATCGGCAGGTCGCCCCGTGTGATGGCCTCACTCGCTCCGAAAGGCCCCCTGGACGTTGAGTCCACGCAAGATGGGCATGGTGCGCAGCATGGCATCCAGCCGATCACGGCCGGACGCATCGGCCAGCACTCCCTCGACCCGGAGCCGATCGCCGTCCAGATCTACCCGATCGATATGCGCCGCGTCGCCGACCTGGCGGATGATCTGCGCCAGGAGGTACGCCTCGACCTCCTCCGAGGGCCCGCGCTCGCGGAGCGGGTTGGGGCCGTCGAGCCCCGGCACGGTGAACCGGAGCCGGTCGTCGATCTGCCGCACGCCGGGCGTCTGCTGCGCCGCCCGGTACACGCACATGGCCTCGTAGAGCGTGGGCACCGAGCCGCCCAGCGTCACCGAGCCGCCGGCCGCTGTGACCCGCAGGTCCGGCAGGGCGGCGCCGAGCGTGCGCGTCACGCTCCGGGCGATCCGCTGCTCGAGGGCCCGGTCGGGGTCGGCCGGGAGCCGGGGGGCAATCTCCTGCGCCACGATGGCCGACTCCGGGCGCGGCTGGGCCGGGATCGCGGCCGGCCGGGGGGCCGGATCGGAGGCGTCCGGGAGGACGGGCTCCGGGGGCATCGGGGCCGGCGGCGGCGGCACGTCGGGACGCGCCACGGGGTTTGGCGGCGCGTTGCCGGCCTCGACGGTGAGCTGATCCACGACCCGGGAGACGCCCGGCGTGGCCGCGATCTGTTCCACCAGCTTGCGACGGACGGTCTCGCTGGGGACCGGCCCGCGCAGGGTGGCGACGCCGTCGTCGTCGATGGTCATCTCCACCGCCGGCCGGGCCCCGGGGGCCGCGTTGGCGACCGGCGCGGCCGGGGCCTCGACGGGCGCCGCCGGGGCGTTCCTGGGGGCCGGCCGGGCCGCCACCTGGGCCGCCTGCTCGGCGCGCCGGGCCGCGGTCAGCGCCCCCCAGTACGGTGGATAGCTGATGGCCGGCGGCTCGAAGCCGTAGAAGGGCTCGTCGATCGCGCCGAAGAGCGGCATCGGGTAGGTGTAGGGCTGGCCGCCGAGCGACCAGGTCGTGTAGGTGGCCGGCTGGTTGGGCCAGGGGCCGGGCATCCGCTGGGCCGCAGTCACGCCCACCACTCCGGTCTGGGCCATCGCCACCGGCTGCACGGCGGTGTCGATGATCAGATCGTCTTCGAGGCTCGGCGTGACCTCCATCGCGGTCCGGATGGCGACATCGTGCGCCACCCGCGAGCCCACGCGGCCCGCGAGGGCCAGCCGGCCGCCGCGTCGGCTGATCCCGAAGCTGTAGCCGGCGGTGCGCGGGTCGGTGGCGAGGGCCTGCAAGATCGCCTGCTCGGCCGCGCCGGCGGCCGTCGCTCCCCGGGGCGTCTGGGCGACGGCCCGATCGAGCCCGGTCAGGGGGCTCATGCCGAGAACGCCCCCCAGCAGATACGGTCGGCAAAGTGACCAGACGCGCATGCGGGTCCCCTTCCTGCGGCGAGCCGCTCCCTGGTTGCTCCCTGCTCCGGCCCGTTCAATGTAGGCCGGTCCGGAGCCAGGTCGCAAGCCGCAGGTTGGGATTTGGACGATCGCTCTCCCGGCGCCGCTCAGCGGATCTCGAGCGGCTCGATCTGCATGGTCGAGAGGACCTTCAGCACCGGCAGGAACGCCTCGAAGGGGGCCACGCCATCAAGGCTCGAATCGGTGAGCTTGATGTGCGTGGCGTCGACCTGCGACTGGTTGAAGGTGGCGTCGAGCGCGACCCAGCGGCCGTTGACGAAGACCTCGGTCCACATGTGCGGCCCGAACCCGCCCAGCGGCTGGGCATAGACCAGGCCGATCGCGCAGCGGGCCGGGATGCCGGCGGCACGGCAGAGCGCCGTGGTCAGCACGCTGTGCTCGGTGCAGTCGCCGGCCAGGTCGCGGGCCACCTCGGCAGCCGGGGCGAAGGCGATGGCGAAGTTCTTCGACTTCATGTTCTGGAAGACCCAGTCCTGGATGGCCTCGGAGCGCTCCCAGGGGTCCGTCTTCGTCCCGACGGCCTGCTTCGAGAGCTTGACGACCTGCGGATCCTCGCTGTTGATCAGCGGGTTCGGACGCAGGTATTCGTCGCCGGGCGTCTCCTTGAGTGCCTCGCCGGTCGTCGGCCCATCGGTCTTCACCTCGACGATGGCCGCGCCCTTGGTCTCCTCCCGGACCGTCTGGCGGTGGTCGCCCGGGAAGATCGTGGCGGCGTCGGTGCCCTTGATCCGGTAAACGATCGAGCGGGTCCGCTCCGAGTTGGGGATCTGGCGGGTCGGCTTGATCGATGCCTTGAGCAGGTCGGCCAGCCCGCGGGACTCGGCCAGGGCTCCGTCCTTGGTGGTGCGGAAGGTGAACATGCCGCCGTAGAGGTCGGTCTTGCTCTTCATGATCTGGCCCGAGCCGTCGACCCAGAGGGTCGTGGCCAGGCCGGGAATCGCCTTGCCGTCGGCATCGGTGACGACCGACTCGACCTTCAGCAGCCGCCGCTTCTCGGCGCTGGGGCCCAGGGGCACATCCTCGAAGCTCACGGCGTCGAGCTTCGTGAGGCAGACCTTGTTCAGGTCTGGGATGTACGTCTTGACGGTGCGGCTCAGGCCGGGCTCCAGGGGCTGGCGCGACAGGCTCATCTCGGCACCGTAGGGGCCGCGCACGTCCGCGTCCCAGGGCACGACGACCTGCTGGCGACGGCCGCCGACCTCGAGGGTCAGGTTCATCTTGCCGTCGACCACGTCGCCCGAGGTCCGCATGTTCTGGCCACCGGCCTGGGTGATCGTGTCGAGGCGGAGGACCTCGCCCTCGGGAGTCTCGATGGTGCCGTAGAACTGCTTGACCTTGGTCGTGTCCCGGCCGCGCTTGACGTTCAGCTCCCAGTCGACGCGGACGTTGGTCAGCTCGCGGCCCTTGGTGTCCTTGACCGGCTTGATCCAGAGGTGCATGTGCCCGACCTTGGACTCGCCGATGTAGATGGCGTCCCACGACTCCTGGTCGGCCCGCGAGGACCGCAGCGCGGGGGCCACGATCGCGAGGATCAGGGCCGTCCACCGCATCAGGCGCCGGAGCCGTGAGGGGCGTCGCATCGGGACGATCTCCAGGAGGGCACCGGGGCCGTATGGACAGGCCTCAGCGCGTGGGGGCGGGTCGGACACCGGACCCAATCATGGTCAAATCCCCCGAGGCTCTCAAGCTCACTCAGGAGCCCGAGAGTCCGGGGGATTCGGATTGGAGGGCTGGAGAGCAGACCTGCTCAGGTGAGTTCGGGCAGGCCCGTCTCGACGGTGATCAGGGGCCGGCAGCGGTCGCCGGAGAGCAAGTCCAGGGCCCCCTGGAGTGCCAGCTGACGGAGATGGTGCGACGAGACGTGGCCGCGGACCACCACCTGGCCCTGCTCCTCCTCGACACTCAGGTTCCGGATCCGCCCGGAGGTGGACTCCCGGATCCGGAGGGCGACTTGCTCGGTGAGCGACGGGATGCGCCGATCCTCAGGCTGCGCCACCATGCTATCAGGCTCCTGGTTGCGTAGTGCGTCGAAGCCGGCGGTGCGGGGGCCCAGTGAGCTCCCGTGAACGTCCATGGCCGCCACTGGCATTCTGGACCTCGCGGCACGTCCACCGCAAGCAAAATCCAGGGATCCGGACCGATGGATCGGACCGAGCCCAGCGACGCCATCCGGCGGTGCCACCAGGAGGCGCGCCCACGGGCTCGGGGCCGTCCGCAACGGCGTACCCCAGCACATTCAGGGCCAAACGTTCAGGTTGCGCTCCGCAGAGCTCGTCGGGCCCGGGGCCCCGGGGGCCGCGATCCTCCCCCGGAGCGCGTGGCGACCGCATCGGCCGCCAGGGCGAGGGCGCCGTGCAGGACGACGGCTTCGCCGAGCTGGGCCGTGACGATGTCGAACTGGCCACGGAAGGGCGCGAAGACCCGGCGGTCGACCTCCGCACGCACCGGCTCGAGCCAGAGGGGCTCGGGCATGAGCGAGACCCCGCCGCCGAGGACGACACGCCGCGGGCCCAGCAGGGTGACGGCATGCGTCAGCCCTTGCCCGAACGCAGCAGCGGCGTGCGCGAGCCAGGCCTGGCAGAGCGGATCGCCGGTCGCCGCGACCTCGGCCACCAGGGCGGCCGTGATCGCCTCGGGGTCAAAGCCGGCTCGCCGGGCCAGGGGCGCGATGGCAGGGTCGGCCCCTGCGATTCGCCGGCGCGCCTCGCGACGCGCGGCCTGGCCCATGCCCCAGCCCGACGCCAGCTCTTCCAGGCGTTGCGGGCCCCGGACGGTCTCACCGGGAACCGGGCCCTCGGGGCCGGGCTCGGGATGGATCCAGAGGTGACCGATCTCGACCGCGCCCTGCCCGGCCCCCCGATAGATCCGGTCGTCGAGGATCAGGCCGCCACCGATGCCGCTGCCGATCGTCACGTAGAGCAGCGGCGAGCAGCCCCGTCCGGCCCCGGCGCGGGCTTCGCCGAGCGCGGCGGTGTCGGCATCGTTCTGGAGGACCACCGCGCGGATCCCGAGCGTTTGCCGGGCCCAGTCCGCCAGCGGGTACCCGGTCCAGCCCGCGATCTGGTGGGATTCGGTGATGATGCCGCGATCGGCGTCGAGCGGGCCACCGAACCCGATGCCGACGGCCTCGAACCGCGGGCGATCCAGCGCATCCCGAAGGGTGGTCACGGCTTCCGTGATCTGGTCGCGAATGCCGGCCGCACCCCGTGCCGGGTCGACCCGCCGACGGATCCAGCCGGCCAGGGTGCCGTCGGCGGGTCCCGCACCGACCTGGAGTTTTGTGCCACCGATCTCGATGCCCAGATAGAGCCGCTCCGCCATCGGTGACCACCGCCTTCGCGTCGAGGAAATTCAGGGCGGCCCCGCGCCCGGTCAGGGCCACGGGACTCGTATGCTATGCCGCGACCGATGGGGGGCCGTCAAGCGGGACGCGGGGTCCAGACCTCCCGTCCGGCCGGCCCGGCCTGCTAAGATCGGCCGGATTGGACCGCCGCCGCTAGAATGGGGATGCGCCCGTGGGCCTGCTCTGGACGCTGCTGCTGTTCGCACCGCTGGCCCTGGGGGCGCATCGGCTGGCGGTCCTGAGGCTCGGCCGAGACGCCGGCCTGGAACGCGTGCTGGCGGCGATCGTGATCGCCTGGTCGTGGCTCACCCTGGGGCTCCAGACCCTGGGCATCGCCGGCCAGCTCAACCGCCCTGCCCTGGTGCTCTGGTCGGTCACGGGTCTAGGGCTCGCCCTGCTGGCAGGCTGGGTCTGGACCGGGCCCCGGCCAGGGGAGCCGGCGGCCGTGGCAGAGCATGAGTGCGATTCCGCGGGCTGGAGCGTGCCGGCGACGATCGCGGTGGGGCTGGCCCTCTGGGCCTGCCTGGTCATCGGCATCCCGTCGCTGATGCTGCCGGTGAAGGTGGTCAGCGATGGGCCGATCTATCACCTGCACTTCGCGGCCCGGTGGTGGCAGGAGGGTCGACTGTCCCTGATCGCCTCGCCCTTCGGCGAGACGGCGGCCGCGTACTTCCCCGCCAACGGCGACCTCTGGTTCGCCGGGCTCATGGTCGGCTGGGGTGGCGACCGGCTCGCCCGTGTCGGCCAGGCACCGTTCCTGCTCGCGTCGGCGCTGGCGGTCTACGCGCTGGCCCGCCGCCTCGGGGCCGGCCGGTCGGCAGCCGTGCTGGCGACCACCTGGTTCGTGACCAGCACGCCCATTCTCCTGTTCTCGTTCGAGCCGAACGTCGACACCATCTTCATGGCCGGCTATCTGCTCGCTGTCGTGTTTCTCGCCCGGTATGCGCTCGAGGACGCCGAGCTGGTGAACCTGATCCTGGCCGGGCTCGCCGCCGGAGCCTCGTGGGGCTGCAAGCCGACAGCAACCGTCTTTCAGCCGACGCTCCTGCTGGTCGGAGCCGCCGTGATCCTGCGGCGACCCGGCGGCCGCGGGCTCCGGCTCGGGCACCTGGCCGGCTTCCTGCTCGCGAGTGGGGCCCTCGCCGCTTACTGGTTTGGCCGGAACTTCTGGCTCACCGGCAATCCGATTTACCCGGCACACCTGAGCGTGCTGGGCCGGACGGTGCTGGCCGGCTGGTTCCCGACCGAGGCGATGAGCCGCAGTCAGTTTTACATCCCGCGGGCGGCCTGGCCGGCGTTGCTCGACATCCTGATCACGGTGCTCGACCCGCGCGAGCTGCTCTTCTGGATCGCGGCGGCCCTCGGGCTCGGGGCGGTCCGCTCCCCGTCGCCGGCCGTCCGGCGCTGGTTGTGGCTCTGTCGCGGGCTGGCGGTCGCGAACATCGCACTCTACTGGCTGGTGATCCCCTACCGGACCCAGCAGCGGTTCATGGTGCAGGCCCTGGGCCTGCTCGTGCCCCCGCTGGCCGCCCTGATCGGTGACCGTCGACCCCTGCAGTGGGCCGCCGCCGCGATCCTGGCCGTCCATCTGACCACCGGCCAGGGCTGGCCGGTGCCAATCCAGGTGACTGGCTTGATCCCCGCGCCTCCGCTCGGGGCGGTCAGCCTGCCGTACACGCTCGAACAGTGGCGGGTGACCCTGAGCCGCGACGCCACGAGTGCGTACCTCGCCGCCAAGGTCCTCGGCGGCCTGGCCGCGCTGGCAGTCGCCTGGTTGTGGGCGCGTGCCGTACGCCGGCCGTCGCGAATGACGGTCGGACTCGGTCTCCTGGCCACCGGGGCGGTCGTCGGCCTCGCCATCGTCGCCGTCGAGCGCGGACTGGGCGGCACCCGGCCCCGGTTCCCTGGATTTCCCGAGTACTACCGCGCCTGGAATGTTCTGGACCAGACCTGCCCCCCGACGGGAAGTCGCATCGCTTACGCCGGTACGAACCTTCCCTACTACCTCATGGGGTCGGATTTGCGAAACTGGGTAGGCTATGTCAACATTGATGCGAACCCGCACTGGCTGATGCACGACTACCATCGGTCGGCCGCCGGACGTGGCGAGCCCGTGCTCTGGGACACCCCCCGGCCGGGCTGGGACCGCATCCGGCCGGATCGCGAGGCCTGGCTGGCGAACCTGGAGGCGGCGGGGATCGAATGGCTGGTCGTGGCCCGGGTCAATCCCGTCGACGGGCCGTTCAATCTGGTCGCAGGTGATCCGGAGCAGTTTCCGATCGAGCGCCGGTGGGCCGAGGAGCGGCCCGATCGCTTCGTCCCGCTGTACGGGAGCAATCCACCCGACCCGCAGATGCGGATCTATCGGGTCATCCCCTCGAAAAAATCCGCACGGATTGCCGCGCCAGCCGCCACCAATACTCCGTAGGTGGCACGATCGCTCAGGACCGGAGCCGACGTTGCCCCGAACCGGCACCCTTCGAGCACGCACCCATGCGACTGACCCTCCGCACCCTGCTGGCCTGGCTCGACGACACCCTGCCGGCGCAGGATGTCCGTCAGATCGGCCAGCAAGTCCATGACAGCCCGGTCGCCAAGGACCTGGTGGATCGGATCCACAAGGTCACGCGGCAGCGTCGACTGACGATTCCCGGCGCCAACAATACCGAGGCGACCGACCCGAACGTGGTGGCCGAGTACCTCGATAGCCACCTCGATGCCGAGCAGGTGGCCGGCTTCGAGAAGCGGTGCCTGACCTCGGACGTGCACCTGGCCGAGGTCGCCTGCACGCACCAGATCCTGAGCCTGCTGGGCCAGAAGGCCAAGGTCCCCCCGGCTGCCCGTCACCGCATGTATCGACTGACGCGCGGGGCCGAGCCCGAGGGCCTGAGCCGGTCCCGGGTGGCCGCCGTGGTGGGCCAGAGCCGGCTGGACGCCGGTGGGACACCGTCGCTGGTGGGCCCGAAGTCGTCGCGAGCCGGCGGGCTCGAGCGGATCGGTGTGCCGGCCGCCGTGATCGGTCTGGTCGGCCTGCTGGGCTGGTCCACCTGGTGGAGCCTGGCTCCGTCGCGTGACGTGGAGTCCGAGAGCCCTCCGGATCCGGTGGGGGCGTTCGGCGGCGGGGTAGGGCCGATGGCCGGGGGGCGAGCGAAGCCGGCGCCTGGCGTCGCGATGGCCCCGGCGGCCCCGGTGGGGGCTGGCCCCGATCTGCGGGCGGGCAATCCGGTCGCCGGCGCCGGGCCTGTTGTGAAGATCCCGGCCCCTCCGGAGCCGATGCCAGCCGGGGGGATCGCCGAGGCCGTGACCGTGGAACCCGCCCGGGGGCCGGCCGTGGCCGCCGTCCAGCCGGCGGATGGGACGCTGGCCCGCCTCGTCGAGGCGACCAACGCCCTGGCGGTGCGACGCAAAGCCGGTGAGTCGGCCTGGGACCGGCTCACGGCGGAGTCGGGCATCCAGGCCGGTGATCGGGTGGTCGGGCTGGAGCCGTTCCGCACCATGCTGACGCTGGGCCCGAACGGCAAGGTCGTTCTCGTGGGCGACAGCGCCGTCGAGGTGGCCCGGCCCGAGGCGAACGAGCTGGCCCGGCTATCCCTGGTGGCCGGCCGCGTCACGTTGCCGGACTCCGCCACGGGGACGTCGATCGCACTCGCGGTGTCCCCGGATCTCGCGCTTCGGCTCACGCCGGCGGCGGGTGCCACCGTGGGGGCCGAACGGATCGACCGACTCTCGCCGGCGACCGGCCGGGCGGAGGAGCCTTCACTGCACCTCTTCGCGTTCCGGGGTGGGGTCGAAGTGACCGACGGCCAGGCCACGGCCACGCTGGCGGAGGGTCAGAGTGTGCACTACAGCGCCTCGACCGGCTTCGGCACCCCGGCGGCGGCCGCCACGCCCGAGTGGATGGCCACCCCGGACGCCTCCGTCACCGACCAGGAGCTCGGCCGACAATTCGCGCGCTACTTCAAGAAGGACACGCCGCCACTGACCAGCCTCGTCGAGGCCACCGTCGACGAGCGAGCCCCGATCCGGGCCCTGGCCCTGGGGGCACTCAGCACCCTGGGTCAGACGACCGTGCTGGTGGGGGCCTTCAACAGCCAGAACGAGGCGGGCTCGGGCCTGGTGCGCGGGGTCGCCATGGACGGACTCCGCGAGATCCTGGCCCGCGGCGGGCCGGCGGCCACCCAGCTCCATCAAGATCTGGTGCGGACCGGCGGCAGCGAGGAGTGGGCGGCCCTCGTCGAGAAGCTGCTCGCCGGGTACACGCCCGAGGAGGCCGCCGACCCGACAATCCAGTCGAGTCTCGTCGGGCTTCTCAAGAGTGACGATGTGGGCGTTCGCGACCTGGCCATCCGGAACCTGCTCGCGATCTCCAACCGGGGCGACGCGCTGGGGTACGACCCGGAACAGCCCGAGGGCCCCGGTCTGGCCCGCTGGCAAGAGCTCCTCCAGCGCAAGGAGATCCGCCTGCCGGCGGCCCGATGACCCTGGATCTCCGGGCCGGCCGGTCCTTGTTCGACCGGTCGGCCCGAACTTCGCTGGCGAGTTCGCACCCAGCGGCCTGTGCCGGGTGTCTGGTCCGAGCGAACCGCCCTCCAGCCCCGAGAGCGCCCCGCGTGTCGTCCCGCAACCCGGTCTTGCCCTGGATCGCCGTGAGTCTCGCCCTGTTCTGCCAGGCGCCCACGCCCCGGGTCTGCGCCGACGAGCCTTCGCCGGCGCCCCGGACGTCGAGCCTGCCCCGGGTGATCGACGAGCTGCGCATCGGCGGTCGCGCCGAGGACTCGGTCGCGGATCTGGAGTTCGAACTCACGATCCGGCTCGACGAGGCCGGACCCCTCCTCGTCTCGATTGGCCTGGACGGCCTGGTGCTGGGCGCGGTGAGTGAAGAGGGACTCGACCTTGCCGCGACGGCCGCCCCTGGCGGTGGCTGGGCGGTCCGACTCGCCGGGATCGGCGAGCACCGCGTTCTCGTCAGGGCCCGTGCCCCGCTGGTGGCTCGTGCCGATGGCTGGACCCTGGACCTGCCCATCCCCCCGGCCAGTTCCACCCGGCTCGACCTGCAAGCCGCCGGTCCCCTGCGTGGGGCCACGCTCGACGGGGAGCCCACGCTTCAGCTGGTCGCCGGCCCCGACGGGATCGCGCGGCGGATCGTGGGCCGCTTCGGTCCGCGGAGCCGCTTGCTGGTCCGGGCCCTGGGTGAGCCGACGGCGGCGGCCACCCGGCCGGTGCTGAGCACCGACGCCCAGGTCCTCATCGAGGTCGCCGGTGCCCTGGTGACGACGCGGACCACGCTTCAGGTCCGCGTCGAGCGCGGCGAGCTCGAACGGCTCGAGTTCGCCTTCGATCCGGACGAGCAGATCCTGTCGGCGACCCTCGACGGGCAGCCGGTTGCGTGGGACCCGCCCGCTGCCGAGCCGGACGCGGGCCGTCGCAGCCTGCCCCAGAACGAACCCTGGAAGGCGGGCGAGTTCCGGACCCTCACCATCGCCACCAGCCGGCCGCTGACCGGCGAGGGCCCCTGGTCGCTCGTCTCCCGCGGGGTCTCGATCCCCGAGGCGACCCTCCAGACCGGCGTGATTGCCGTGCTGCCGGCCGTGGACCGTCTGGTCCGAGCGGAGCCGGAGGCGGGACTCGTCCGGATCGACCCGCGGATGCTGCCGTTCGTCCTCCGATCACTGCCATCGCTGGCGGATGCGTTCCGCTACAGCGGCCCCGAGCACCGGCTCACGCTCCAGATCGAGCCAGCGCCGTCGCGGGTCACCGTCGACGCGCGCACCGCCGTCGAATTCGATGCCTCGACCTCGATCGCCGTCGTGATGGAGGCCGACTTCGAGGTGGTGGGCCCTGCCGTGCCCGAGGTCCGGATCGACCTGCCTGAACACCTCCGGCTCGCCCGGGTCGGCCCCGATTCCACGGTGGCCTTCTCGCGCATCCTGCCGCCGGCTCCCGGGTCCGGAGATCATCGCACCCTGGCGGTCGAGCTCACCTCCGACGCCCGCAATGCCGGCCGGTTCCGATTGACGCTGGAAGGCCGGCTCGATCCGGACGCGGGCGAAGTCCCGGACCTCGGGTTGTTCCGGCCACACGCCTCGTCACTGACCGGTCAGATCGCCGTCGTCGCAGCGCCGAACCAGGCGGTGACGCTCGCCGTTCCGAACCCGTATCGACCACTGACCGACGCCCCCCCGCGCGGCTGGGCCTGGCCCGGCGATCAGCCCCCCTCGGCGGACCGGTCCGTGATCTGGGTGGAGGATGCCGGCCAGCCCGAGCCGCTGCGGGTGCGAGTTCACCAGCGGCCGCCCCAGCTCCTGGTCCGAACGGTGGCGGACCTCACGGCCGACGCGGATCAACTCCGGTTCGTCCAGGATGCGGAGTGCCGGCTCCCCTCCGGGAGCCTCGATCAGTTGACGGTTCTGGTGCCGGCCGGCCTCGACCCGACCCTGGAGATCCAGGCGTTCGACCGTTGGACCCCCGAGCGGCTGGGACCGGGGCCGGACGCGACCATCCGCTATCGACTCACGGCGACCGAATCGACCACGGAGCCCTTTCGACTCCGGTTCCAGGGGACCCTGGCCCTCAATCCGCACGCCGCCGAGTCGGACCGCCGCGTGACCGTCCCGCTCGTCCAGCTCGAAGCACCCGGAAGCACGAGCGAGGTCGTCCGACTTCACGACTCCGCTGGCCTGAAGCTCGCCCCACTCGGTCCGGGCTGGCGACTCGTCCGGGCTGAGCGAGAGCCGGGCCGGGAGGGCGTGCTCGCGACGGTCGAGGCGCTCGAGCTGCGGCGTCAGGACGGGTCTCGCCAAACCCTCGTCGTGGAGTGGCAACCCCGGCAACCGGTCGCTGTCCCGGCGACGCTGGCCGAGTGCCTCTGGATCCGGAGCCTGCCGACCAGCGATGGGGCCCTCTGGGTCTCGGCGCAGTTCTGGATCGAGACCGACCGACCGGACCTGGAGATTGCCTTGCCGTCGGGAGCGAGCTGGCGATTGATCCAGGTCGATGGCCTCTCGATCCCGGAGGTCGAGCGGCTCGGGTCCGACGGCCGATTCCGGGTGCCCTTGCCGGCGGTGACCACGCCCCGGATCCGACGGGTCGACCTGGAGTACCAGCTCGCCGGGACCGGGCTGTCGGATGCCTGGGTCCCCCCGCGGCTGCTCGATGCCGCGGTGGTGCGGCGCACCTACTGGGAAGTCGGGCTGCCCTGGGACCAGAGCCTGATCGGCACCCCGGCCGGCTGGCTCGATGAGAATCACTGGCGCTGGGGGCGGTCGGGCTGGCGCCGGACGCCCAGGCTCCAGGTCTCCGATCTGGCCCGCGCGCTGGACCCTTCGAGCGAGTCTCCGCAGGGCGTGGGCCGATTCGAGGGCGGTGAGCCGTGGGCCGGCCAGACGTACCTGTTCAGCGTGGCCGGCCCGGTGCCGGCGCTCCGACCCCGTCTCGCCAGCCGGGCCACCATCGTGGCCGCCTGTTCGGGGGCAACGCTGGGGCTCGGGCTCCTGCTGCTGTTCGCCGACCGCCGGGTGCGACAGACCTGCCTCGCGGCGCTGGCTGCGGGCGGGGTGGCCTTCGCCTGGTTCTGGCCCGAGCTCTGCGCGATCGGTGGGCCGGCATCGCTGTTCGGGTTGGCCCTGGTCGGGGTCGCCTGGCTGACGAAGCGGCTGGTCGAGCGGCGACGCGGGGCACCGGACTCCTCCGCTCGCACCCGACTGACCCCGAACGCCAGCCAGTCCACCGTCGATGCACCCCCGCCGGACGGGGCCGGGACCGTCTCGCCAGAACCGTCGACGGTGATCCGGCCTCGTCAGACATCGACCGCTCACTCGTCCACGGCGCCGGTCAGCACGATCACTCTGGCCACGAGCGGGCCGGGGTCCGAGCCCGTCCTGCTCGAGGCCGGCTCCACCCACCGGCGGGATCCCGACCCGGGTCGTCCCCATGATTAGGCGCGTCGCCCCGACCGGGTGGTGGCTCAGGCTCGCGCTGCTGACTCTCGTCCTCCCGTCACCGGCGTGGGCGCGGCCCCTCGATGCGCCCGAGATCATCGAGCGGCGCGTGCCGTCGGCGCAGCTCCGGACGCTCTTTCCGGCCGGCCGGGCACTGGCCACCGTCCCCCGCGCCGAGTTCGATCGCCTCAAGGCCCAACTGGCGGATCGCAGCCGCACAACCGTCGCCTGGCCGTCGCGATCGATCCGGGCCTGGCACACGATCCGTTGGTCCGATGGGGTGCTGCTCGGCCGCACCGCGCTGACGGTCGAGGTCGATCCCGGCACGGTCGACCTGGTCCCGCTGCGGCCCTGGAGCCCGGCCATTCTCGGGGTCGAGGGGGGGCGCCTCGGCGCCCTCGACGACGGGACGACGGTCGTCCAGCCGAGCCGAACCGGCCGATCGACCATCACCCTGGACTGGGCCCTGAGTCCCGACCCCCATTCGGGCCGGTTCGACCTGGGTCTGCCACAGCTCCAGCCCTCCCGGATGGACCTGAGTCTCCCGGCCGAACTGACCCCGAGCTGGGCCCCGATCGGTCCGGGCCCGGCGGGCGCGATCCGGGAGGCACCCCAGGGGCACCGGATCTGGACGTTCGAGGGGGTGGGCGGGGCGCTGTCGCTCCGGTTGGCCCCGTCGTCCCGCTCGGCCGGCGCGGCCGGCACGCCCGGGGCCTGGGTTCGCGGCGATGCCCGGATTGAACTGGGCGAGTCCGGCGGACGATTCCGGGCACAGTGGCTGGTCGAGACCAACGCCGCCGGTTCACAGCCCGACGAGTTGCGGTTCCGGTTGGCGCCGGGGCTGACCCTGACCGCCGTCGAGGGTGACGGGCTGGGGACGCCCCGGACGGAGCCGGACGGCGACTCGACCCTGGTCCGGCTCCCGCTCCGAGCATCCGCCGCGCAGAGCCGGCGAGTCCAGATCAACGGGGTCGTGCGGGCCCCGCTGCTGGGGTCCTGGACGATCCCGGCTTGCACCGTGGAGGGATCACCCTGGCTGGGGGGGCGGACCACGGTCGTGGTGGGTCCCGAGCGGTCGGTGGCCGAGGTCGAGGCCCTGGGAGCCTGGCGGGTGCCGGCCAGCAACCTCGCCGGCACCGACGCGCCCCGGAGCACCGTGCTGGCCTTCGACGGCTTCGGCACCGGACCGGTCGGTCGCCTCCGGTTCGACGCCATCCGCACCGGCGGAGCCGTGGAGATCCGGGGTCAGGTCTGGCCAGACACCGGGCGGCTCCGGCTCGACGCCCAGCTTCTGGTTCGATTCGATGGCACGCCCCAACCCCTGGCGATCGAACTCCCCGACGAATGGATCGCCGACGGTGTCGAGGTGGAGACCCCCGATCGGGTGGTGAGCGGTCGCTATCGTGTCGAACCGAGGTCGGGCCGGGCTCAGCGGGTCATCGTCTCGCCTCCCCAGACCGGGGGCTCGAATGGCAGCCTCACCATCCGGCTCGGGGCCAGCCGCCTGTTCGGAGGGCCCCCCGGGTCGGCGGTGACGGCGATGCCGCGGCTG
This sequence comes from uncultured Isosphaeraceae bacterium, assembly GCA_964624465.1. Classification (GTDB taxonomy): domain Bacteria; phylum Planctomycetota; class Planctomycetia; order Isosphaerales; family Isosphaeraceae; genus CAZUZD01. The sequence continues at coordinate 12,601 of CAZUZD010000006.1, read as the reverse complement.
GTCGTCCGCGGGCTCCGGGTGGTGGACGATGCCTGGTGCGTTCGGTCCACGGGGGATCGCTGGATCCGGCCGGTGACCGCGACCGGAATCGCCTGGCTCGATTCCGAGCGATTCGAGCTGCCCCGGGCGATCGAGGCGCGGAGCACCAGTCCGGTCGACTCCACGATCGCCACCGCCTGGCGCTGGCTCGGATCCGGGGGGGGTCTGGACCTGGACCTGACGCCCGCCCCCCATCCGCCGGTGGCCGACTGCTGGGTCGTGGTGGATCTGACCGGTCCCGAGGCCGCGGTCGACTGGTATCTCCGGCTGGAGAGCCGCGACGATCCGATGGACTCGGTGACCGTCCGCGGCTTCGGTGGTTCGGACCCGGGGACGTACCGCTGGCGACTGCTCGGCCTGGAGGAGCCAATCCAGGAGGGGATCGCCGTCACCCGCCCCGGCGGCAGCGATGAGGCCTCCACCCCCTGGGAGTTCACGTTTCCGAGATCCGTGCCGCCGGCGCGGCCGGTTCTGCTGCATGCGAGGCGTGTGCTGCCCTGGCCTGGCGAGGGGTCGGTCCCCCTCCCCACGGTCCCGGCGCGCAGCCTGGCCCGTGGGACCGTGCTGGTGCGAACCGAGCCCCCCCGGATCGCCCGGCTCGAATCGTTCCAGACCTGGGCGACCGACCCCTCGACGGCCCAGCGCGATCTCGACCGGGTGCTGGAATCGTTCGGTCTGGAGCCGCTAACCGAATCGCCTTCGGCGCTGGCTCAGGGACGTCATTACGGATCGGACGCCCGCCGCCTGAGCCTGACCACCGAGGTGCACGAGACCTCGGGCGGGACCGGCCTCGTCGAGGAGGCGATGCTCTCCGGCGAGGGGGACGAGCTGGATCGCGGGATCCGACACCTCCGGCTCCGATTGCGCCGCGGTTCCGAGCCCGTCCTGAGAATCGGACTTCCGGCAGGCGCGACGATCCTGCGTGCTCGGCTCGACGGCCAACCCCGGACCCCCGAGCGGGCGGACGGTGCGCTGCCGTTCGAGTTCGCCCTCCCCCACGGGACAGCCGACGCTCTTCGCTGCGAGCTCACCCTCGATTACCAGCTTCCGGCTGTCGCACCGTCGGGGGACCGGGCGGTGTCGGAGCCGCTGCCGCAATTCTCCTGGCCTTGCCTGGCAACCCTGATCGAGCGACCGGACGGAACCGGAGCGGCCTGGGAGCCGACCCGCAGCGTTGACGATCGCGCCGCGCCACTATCGCTCGGATCGGGACCGACCGTGGCCAGCGATCCACTGGCGGTGACGTCGGTTCCCGCATCTCGGTCCGCCACCTTGCTGGCCCAGCTCGAGGGGCGAGCCCGGGGGCTGGGTGACCTGGGTCCGACGCTGGGGACCGCCCTGCAGCGACTTGATGGCGGCAGCGTGCCACTGGTCGTGGATCGCCTGGCCCTGCTCGCGATCGGTGTCGGCCCGGGGACGCCCCTGCGGTCCATGCCGGCTGGAGACGACGTGCCCCCTGGCCTCGGCCCGCTGGAACAGGCTGGACTCGTCTTCCTGCCCGGTTCGGGCATTGTCATTGTCAGCGCCCACTGCGGGGTGAAGGACGATCCCAGCCCGTTCCGACCGGGTCGTCTCGGGATCGACGCCGGCTGGGGCGATGCAGCCCGGCTAGCGCTGTTGCATGGGAACGACTCACTGGACCGGCTGGAATCCATCCCGCGCTGGGTGGGAGAGGTTCCGGGAGGCGAGGATCGCAGCACGGGACGATTGACGGCCCTGGGCGTCCCCGATCGGGCCTGGTGGTTCGTCCAGGGCGCCCCGGGCGAGTCGCTGCGGTGGCACCGGTCCCGGAGTCTGGTCGACGCGACCACCGTGCTCCTGACGGGGCTGGTGGGGGCCCTGGGATGGTTCGGGGCCCGGGCGGTTCGCGGGCGGGGCATCCGGACGCTGGCGATGCTGGGAGCACTGGGCGTGACCTGGATCGCCGGCACTGACGCATCCCCCGTCGCGCTCGGGGTAATCGGCGGTGTCCTTGCATGTGCTGGAGTGTGGGTGGGCCGCCGGGGGGCAATGCCGACCGCCCCGCCGAGGCGGAGGTTCCGGCCCTGGTTCACAGGGATGCTGGTCGGGATCCTGAGCGTCGGCGGTGCGATCGGCCCGGCCCGGCAACCGCGTGCCCAGGAGGCCCGTCCCCTCCCGGGTTCGCGGCCGACCGAGGCCATCCTCGCCGCCGTCTCGACCGATGACCCCGAGGCCCCGGTGGTGATCCTGGAGGCCGACCTCCGGCGGCTGCGGAACCTGGTGGCCCTGCGCGACCTTCCGGCGATCTCGTCGATCGTCCTGGCCCGGTCGGCCCGGCATTCGGTGGCCACGGAGGACGACACGCTGGCGATTGAGAGCCGGTTCGAGCTGGAGGCCAGCGGTTCCGGGATGAGCTGGGCGGTACCGCTGGGTGATGCCTTCGACATCCGGGTGGCCGTGAACGGGCGGCGGGTGAGCTACCGGTTTGACGCCGATCGCGGGTTCGCCGCGATCGAGCTCCCCGGCCCCGGGATCGCGCAGGTGACCGTCTGGCGACGAGTGCCGGTGCGGGTGGGCAATCCGGTCCGGGTCCCGATCAACGCCGTCGCCAATGCGGCCGTCACGATCCTGCCCACGAGCGGTTTGCGGCTGCACGAGATTCGCGGGCGAGTCGTGGGATCGGCGACCGGTCCGACCGCTGAACTTGGCCCACTCGATGAGTTGATCCTGGGTCCTGCCGACGCAGTCCAGGCCGTCGCCGGCAGGGTGTCCGGATTGCTGCAATGGTACCCGGAGCCCGCGGGCGATCGCGTGCTGGTGCGGCTGATCGGAGGGCTGGACATGCGCCGGCCGCTGCGGTTCCAGGTCGAGCGTGGCCTCTTCGCCCGACCGATCGGGTCCGGAGATGCTGTCGAGCTCTCCTGGGAAGGGCCGCGGGAGGCACCCGTGCTGGTGATCACACCGGGGCAGGCGGCCCTCGACGACGGTTCGCTGGAATTCGAGCTGTGGCGACCGGGCCCCGACGACCCCGCCCCGGAACCGGCAGGCCGGATTCTCCCGCGCCTGGTGCCGCTGGACGGTGCGGCATTCGGGGGCGTGGTCAACCTCTGGAACTCGGACCCCGCGCGTCGCCAGATCGTCTCCTCGATGGCGCTCGAGCCCGGGGCCGACGCTGGCGAGGATCAGGAGCCGGCCCGGTTGCTCGGCGCCTTCGTCTGGGAGGCCACCCCGGGGCCCACGGTGTGGCTCCAGCCGCAGCCCGCGACCATCACCGTTTCACAGCAGGTGGAGCTCGAGCTGGAGCCGGGTCGGATCGTGGTCGACCTCACCGCGGAATGCCAGCTTCCCGCGGCCTGGTTCACCACGCTCCAGCTGGAGCTGCCCTCGGCGGTCGACGTCGATCAGGTCACGGCCGATGGTCTCCGCGGCTGGTCACAGGATCCCGAGGGCCGACTCCAGCTGCGGGTGCAGGCGGACCTCAGCGGGATGGCTCCGCTCCGGATCCGGATCCGGGGCCATCGCGACGTTCCGGGCACCCCGCTCGACCCCGGAGCCACCACCAACCGCGTGCCGGTCATCTGGCCGCTCTGGTCCGGTGTCGAGGTCGCAACCGGGAACCTGCTCATCCAGTCGCCGACCGGGGTGACCTTCCGGCTCGAACGCCCGGAGTCGTTGCCGCTGCCCGTCTCGTCCCCGACCGCCTCGGCGCCCGACGAGCCACTCTCGCGCGCGACCCTGGCCGTCGGCACGACCGCGCCCCGGCTGGATCTGATCTGGCGCGACGAGACCCCCAGGGCGGATGTCTCGATCGCCAACCTGCTGGTGACCGACCCGGATCGCCTCGAATGGCGGGCGCTGGTCCGCTACGACCTCCGCAATGGACCGACCCGATCGCTGCGGCTGGAGCTGCCCACGAGCTGGGCGGATGGGATCCAGATCGACGCTGGCGACGCGAAGTTCGTCTCGTTCTTGCGATCGGCGGGCTCCCGCACGATCCTCAACCTCTCATTCACCAACCCCATGCTCGGGCGTCGGGAAGTCTGGCTGACCGCCCAGCACGCCAGGCTCGAGGGGGCGCTGCCGTACCCCGACCTGGTGCCGCTCGGCCGGGGCCGGGTCCAGACCACGTTGCTCGCCTGGTCCAATGGCACCGGCCAGGCGCTCTCCGTCGAGGGCTCGGCCGTGCAGGAGGTCGACCGCAGCCGGTTCCAGAGCGTGAACCTGGCGTTGCCCCAGGGTCTGGAGCATCGGTTCTTCCAGGTCGCTCGTGTCGGCTGGAAGCTCGCGCTTGACGACCCGACCGGCCAGACGACGCCGGAGTCCCGGAGATCGGTCCGTGGGCTGAACTCGGCCCAGGTTGATCTGGTCCGCGCCTCCGACGGCTCTCTGGTCGGCACGGCCGAGTATCCGCTGGCGCCTGGCACCGCCACCTCGCTCCCGATCCGGCTGGGTGCCGGGTGTGAGCTGCTCGAGGCCCTGGTGGACGGCCGACCGGCCCGGGTGCTCCGCGATCCGGTCACCCGGATCTGCCAGATCCCGATTTCGACCTCGGGGGCCGCTCGCGTGGTCCTCACCTGGCGCCAGACCGCCGCAACGGAGTCTCAGATCCCGGTGCCCATGGGGCAAGTGGTGGAGACTCTGGTCCGGACGTTCGCCCCGGCGGGAGCGCGGGCGACGGCCATCGCTCCCTTGCAGCCCAGCCCGGCGGTACGCTACTGGCAGACCAGGCTCGCGTTCACGGCTGATCGGATCGCGGGCGACGTGGAGCGATTCGACCGGGCGTCGAGCAACCAGCGGCAGCGACTGCTCGAGTCGGCCACCGGCTTCCTGCTCGATCTTCGCTCCGCCCGTCGGGCTCCGGACGCGGCCGCGACCAGCACGGGGTTCGACACACTGAACCAGCGGGCGGCCGACGCGTTCCAGCTCGCCGGCCTCGCGGATCTCTGGGGCGAGGCCGAGGTGGCGGTCGGGGAGACAGCACCGGCCGACTCCGGGGGCCCGATCGCGCGGCCAGCGATCGACCCGGCTCCGAGGCTCCGGCGGATCGGTCTCGCCTCCTACTGGGAGGGTCGCTCCGACGGGGATCAACCACTCGTCCTCCGGTGGGAGGAACCGGCGTCGGCCGGTGGCCGGGCCGTTGTGGGCACCCGCAGCGGGGACAGCGGCAGGGCCGAGCTCGGGCTGATCGCTCTGGTGCTGGCCGCCGTGGTCCTGCCGGGGTTCGTGCTGCCCGCGGCCATCGGCCTGGGACTGCTGGCCGGGGGGATCGTCCTCGTCGCACTCAGCCCCTGGTGCCTGCTGTCCTATGCGGTCGCCCTGATTGCCGGCTACGGCCTGCCGCCGGCGGGCCTGCGATCCGCAACCGGCCGCTGAGGGACCGACGCCGGCCACGCCGCGAGAGGGATCAGCCCGCTCCCGCTGGCGACGGCCGGGTGAGCGGCATCACCTGGCCTTGCCCTGAAGCTCCTCGAGCAGTCGAGCCAGGATGGCGGGGTCGGCCTTGGCCAGGACGTGCTCGATCCGGCTGGCAGGCACCTCCATGGCGGTCAACGCCTCGCCGGCCTGCTTCCAGAGACGCGCCTTCTTGGCCCCCTCGGCCAGGTAGATCTCGGTGACCAGCTCGGAGAGTTTTTGAAGCTTGATCGTGTCGAAGTTGTCGTAATACCGGTTGATGATCTTCTTCTGGTAGGGCGAGAAGTCCGCCATCGCAATCGCTCCATCGAGAGGGACGGCCCCGGGTCCGGGACGCGTCGCGGAGATCCAGGGAGTCGGTGGCCGCTCCAATTGTCCCGAGCGCCCGACGCCGGGCCAAGCCCGGATCCAGGATCCCGACTTCGCCCGGCGTCCGGGAGTGCTGCGTGCTGGTCGCCTCGGGCTCACAGGCTGAGGCTGCGGGCGAGCTGGTCGATGGCCTGGCTGCTGACCTTCGCGGCAGCCGGGTTGGCGACCGTCGTGGCGGCCATGGCGTGGTCGACGAGGGTGGCGTGCGAGACGGGGGCGGGGGTCGCCACCCGGACCGGACGGGTGACGGCGGTCGCGGCCCGCGGGGCGCTGGCGACCGTGCTGACCTTGTGGCCGGCTTGGCGGGCGGCGGCCGTGGCGCTGGTGGGGATGCTGACCTTCGTCCGGCCCTCGGCCGACCAGGCGGCCTGCGGCTTCGCCGTGGCGATCCGGACCTTGGCAGCCTGGACCTTGGCGGCGTTGGCCGCCGGATCGACGATCAGGTCGACGCCACGACTCCGGGCCCGCTGCTGGAGGAAGGCCGGCGGGAAGTCGGGAGCGACGCCCCGGGCCTCCTGGCGCTGAGCCTGGCTCGCCTGGGCGGCGGCGCTGTAGCTGTTGGCACCGCGGACGAAGACGAGCTGCGAGGACGAGAACGGCGTCGTGCTGCCGATGTCGTCGTAGACGTAGAGCCCGCTAAACGTGGCAAGCTGGGTGCCCGGGGCGAGCTGGATCTGGTCGGCGCGGAAGACGTACGTCGCGTCGGGGAACTCGTCACGGTTCAGGTTGGTCGCGAAGTGGGCGACCGGCTTGGCCCCCGAGAGCATGACGGACTCGGGGACGATCCGCGGCGGCAGGAACCCGCTCGAGCCCACCACGTTGACCCGCACCAGGCCCGGGTGGGCAGTGTTGATGTGCCGGTTGTGGTGCGGGTTGATGAAGATCGACGGCGACAGCGGCGGGCAGACGATCGGCGGCGGAGCCAGCCCGAAGTTCACCGGCTGGGCCGGGACGTACTCCTCGTCGATGAAGTCGTCGGGCGAGCCCGCGAAGCCACCGACCTTCATGATGGTCGAGGCCGTCAGCGGCATTCCGGTCTTGGACTGGTAGAGTTTGGCGAAATTGGTTATCTGGAACTCGAAGGCCCCGGCGGTGGGCTCGGTGTCCCGCAGGAACGCGAACCCGGTATTCGCCTGCAGCGGCGTCCCGAACGTGGGCGCCGAGGTGGTGGGCGCCCCCGGATTCGGGACCGCGTTGGCCACCGTGAAGAACTTGCCGGCGCCCGGCGTGTTCGGAACGCCCGCCACCACGTCGGGGAGGTTGTCGTTGTTGAAGTCGAGGAAGACGGCCATGGTCTCCGAGCCGCCCAGGTTGCCGAAGTCCTGGAACAGCGGCTGGATCTGCCGCACCGCCAGGGACACCGTACCACCGTCGCCGTTGTTGTCGGCATCGCCGGCGATCACCGGCGCCAGCGGCAGCAGGTTGCCCTGGCCTCGCTGATTCGACGGCTGCTGGATGGCCACGCTCAGGGTGTCGTCGTCCGGCGTGTACTTCATCCGGATGGCGGAGATGTCGAACCCGCTCACCTTGATCAGCTGGGCGAGCTGGGGGTTATTGATCGGAATGGTCGTGTTGCTCAGGACGATCGCCGTCCCTGGCGCGGTTGTATCGGGAATGTCGGCTAGCGCGTTTCCGGTGAAGTTGACGGCCAGGAGTCGACGATGATCGAGTTGTTCGAGCGCGACGGTGGTCCGCTGGCGTCCCCGGCTGGCGACGCGCTTCCGCCAAGAACCGATGGCGTTTCGGATTGTCGAAAGCAGGAACATTCGCCAAAGTCCTTTCTGGCGGGGGGCGGGCTTGGATCCGCTCCGGACCACCCCGACTTGTGAATCCAGGGATTTTCGCGGGTCGGCGGCCTCGGGCCACGACTCACGGCCCCGGGCAGTGCACTCAACTCTCGGTCGATGATCTGGATCGGGAACGCAGCGGCTACGGTTGGAAATGGTCAGGGCGCCGGAGTGCGACCCTGTTGTCCCGGGCGGACTTGCGATGATTGCTCGACACCCGAAGTCGGAGCCTGCCGACCGGGGTGATTCGGGCCCTCTTGCGGGGCCCGTCGAACGCGGAAGGAGACGCGTCATGGTGCGACGACAATTCTGGACCTGGGCCCTGCTGCTGACGGCCACGGCCTCGGCGACTCAGGCCGGGGCCGGGACGATCACGACGAGCAGCCCCAGCGGCTACGTCCCCACGATGACGGGGAACGTCGAGACCGACTTCCCCAGTGGCACCGCCGGCGTGATCACCCTGATCAACCCGCGGTATCCGACGACGAACCCCGAGGCGTTCATCGCCGCCAACAAGCTCAGCCCGGGCTGGTCGATCAAGGACATCCGGCTGTACTACGACAAGGCCAGCGACCAGATGCACGTGGGGATCAACACCTTCGGCATCGCGGGCGACGCGGACGGCAACGGCAACCCCGGAACCGTCTCGGCGGCCGCGGCGGCAGCCGGCAAGATCGACGTGCCGAACCTCGGCGGTCGCGAGTCGATCACCGTCGGTTTCGACATGACCCGCACGGGCACCCCCACGATCCTGGCCGGCATCCCCGGCAACAAGGCCACTGCGGGCACGGGCGTCGACGGCTTCGTGGTCTCCGCCTTCAAGAACTCGGGCCTGGGGCTGGCCAACAGCTTCGGCTCGCCGCTGTCGCAGTTCGACGGCGGGCTGGCGTTCGACCCGTCGGCCGAACACCCCGACTTCGAGTTCATGATCAAGAACTTCAGCAAGCTGCCCGGGTACGACCCGATCAACGGCTTCGGCCTCGTGGCCTTCGCGGGCACGCCCGACGACGGTTTCGAGGAGGAAGGCGTGCTGTTCCCGCAGGTCGCCGCCGGGAAGATCCCCGAGCCGGCCACCGTGCTGGGCTGGACCATGCTGGGCGCGGTCGGCCTGGCCTGGCGGCGACGTCAGGTCGCTCGTCGGGTGGGCTGAACCGGCCATCCCTGGCATGATCTCGATCACGGGCCCCTCCTGAGCCGAGTTCCCGCCCACGACACGAGTGGGCCCATCCGCCACTATCTATCGAGCGTCCCCGGTCGCGAATCGCTCCGATTCCGCGACCGGGGACGTTCGGCGTTCCGGGGGACCGACAGGTCCGGCACCACCGTCAGAACAGGCGCCTGTGGTCTCTTGCCCCGGCTGGATCGTTGCCCTCGGGGCCGGCCGCCGCTAGCCTCGATGGGACCTGCCCCCCTTCGTCCGCGGAGTGGCCCCATGAGCCGGTCCCTGATCCTGACCCTCGGCCTGCTGCTGGTCGCCAGCGTCGGCGCCGTCGGTGACGAGCCGGCCGGGCCCCCGCTGGCCCTCAGCGAGCCGATCGCCTGCCGCGCCGTGCGGGGATATGGCGATTACGATGCGCTCGACGAGCCGGCGCTGACGAAGGACGAGAAGCTCCTGCTCTACGTCCAGCCGTCGAACCACACCATCGAGCCGGTGGGCGACAAGTTCCGGGTGCACCTGACCGAGGACCTGCAGATCCGCCGCAAGGGCCAGAAGCGGGTGCTCTGGTCGCGCCAGAAGATCGTCGAGTTCCGCACCGAGAGCCCCGAGCGACCCGAGCGGTTGTACCTGGGCACGACCGTTGGCCTGAAGTCGTGCACGCCGGGCACCTACGTCGCCGAGATCACGCTCAACGACCAGCTCGCGCCGGGCGGGGCCCGGACCACCCGGAGCTTCGAGTTCCGGGTGATCCCCACGCCCGCTCCGGCTCGCCCGGGTCGCTGATCGCCGACCCGGTCCCGACTCAGCCCCGCAGCCGGCCGGCCGGGGTGTGCGCGGCCAGGTCATCGGCCATGTCCCGCACCGCCTGCTCGATCGCCCGGGTCCACTGGGCGCCGAAGCGATCGCGGTAGCGGGGCGACTCGTACGCGAAGGTGACCCCGCGCGAGTTGTTGATGATCGCGCCGAGCCCCTGGTCGTCGAACGCCGCCGCCACGTCGGCGGCCGATCCGCCCTGTGCCCCGTAGCCGGGGACCAGGAACACGACGTCGGGCATGGCCACCCGCAGCTCGGCCAGCTGCGTCGGGTAGGTGGCACCGACCACGGCGCCCAGCAGGCCGTAGCCGCAGGCGCCCGGGTCGGGAGCCGCCCAGGCGGCGACCCGCTCGGCCACGTGGCGGTAGAGGGGCCGGCCGTCGGCAATCAGGTCCTGGAAGTCGCCGGCCGAGGGGTTGCTGGTGCGGACCAGCACGAAGATCCCGTTGTTGCGCGCCCGTGCCACCTTGAGGAACGGCTCGATGCCGTCCCCCCCGAGGTACGGGGTCACCGTGAGGGCATCGGCGTCCCAGGCGGGCCCGTCCCCGGCGGCCTCCGCCCCGGGGGCGGCGTCCAGGTACGCCTGGGCGTACGCCTCGGCGGTCGACCCGATGTCGTTCCGCTTGCCGTCGATGATGACGATCAGGCCAAGCCGGCGGGCCAGCGTGGCGGTCTCGTGCAGGGCCTGCAAGCCCTCGGGCCCGAGGGCTTCATAGAACGCCGCCTGAAATTTCACGGCCGGGACCAGGGGGGCGACGACCTCCACGACCTCGCGGCCGAACGCCGCGAAGGCGCGGGCGGTGGCTACGCGCCCGGAGCCGAACTTGTCGAGAAAACCCGGGGGCAATTGCGCCGGGCGGGGGTCGATTCCGACCAGGACGGGATTGCCCACGGCGCGGGTCCGGACGGCGAGACGATCGGCGAAGTGCATCACTGCTGGCCCTTAATGCGCCGGCGGGTCCGGCGTCCGATTGACAAAGTGCGAGAGAACTCTACAATCCTCTCTGTCGCGTCACTCACCTGAGGCGACGGACGGGGCGTAGCGCAGTCTGGCTAGCGCGCTAGCTTGGGGTGCTAGAGGTCGGCGGTTCAAATCCGCTCGCCCCGACTCGATCGGAAATCCTGGGGGCCGGCAGACAGCAATGTCCGCCGGCCCTCGGTCATTTCCCACCGGGTCTACCCCGTGGCCACGGCTCCAGTCTAGCCGATCCCCGGGCCGGGGCGCCACGACGGGCCCGTCCCGGGCGGATCTGGCGTCCGGATGCGTTCCCGTCGCACCGCCGGCCGGTGTATAATCGGTACTTCCTGTGCCGTGATGACCTGGGCCGTGCCGCCATCGACGCCGACCTGACGGGGCTCGACCGGGGCGGCCCTTGCGGAGCGCTCGCGATGGAGATGATGCCGGCCCTGGTGAAGCGCGAGGCAAAGCGGGGCCTCTGGCTCGAAGACGTGCCGGTGCCGAGGATCGGCATCAACGACGTGCTGATCAAGGTGCTGCGGACCGGGATCTGCGGCACCGACGTGCACATCTACAGCTGGGATGCCTGGGCCCAGAAGACCATCCCCGTGCCGATGGTCGTCGGCCACGAGTTCGTCGGTGAGATCGTCGAGGTCGGGTCCAATGTCCACGACTTCCACACCGGCGACATCGTCAGCGGCGAGGGCCACGTCGTCTGCGGCCATTGCCGCAATTGCCTGGCCGGCCGCCGGCACCTCTGCAAGGAGACCAAGGGCATCGGCGTGAACCGGCCGGGCGCCTTTGCGCAGTACATCGCGGTGCCGGTAACCAACGTCTGGGTGCACGACTCCAAGATCCCCCGCGACGTCCAGGCGATCTTCGACCCCTTCGGCAACGCTGTCCACACCGCCCTGCAATTCGACCTGCTCGGCGAGGACGTGCTCATCACCGGCGCCGGCCCGATCGGGGTGATGGCCACCGCGGTGGCCCGGCACGCCGGGGCCCGCTACGTCGTGGTCACCGACCTGAACCCGTACCGGCTCGAGCTGGCCCGCAAAATGGGCGCCACCCTCGCGGTCGACCCGCGCGAGACCAGCCTGGCCGACGTCCAGAAGCAGCTCGGGATGAAGGAGGGCTTCGACGTCGGCCTGGAGATGTCGGGCAACGGCGAGGCGTTCCGCGACATGATCGCCAACCTCGCCCACGGCGGCAAAGTCTCACTCCTGGGCATTCCCAGCGGCGACATGGTCATCGACTGGCACACCGTCATCTTCAACATGCTCACCATCCGCGGCATCTACGGCCGCGAGATGTACGAGACCTGGTACAAGATGACCGTCATGCTCCAGTCGGGCCTGGACATCGCGCCGGTGGTCACGCACCGCTTCCCGTTCGAGCAGTACGAGCAGGGGTTCGAGGCCATGTTCAGCGGCAACTGCGGCAAGGTCGTTCTGACCTGGGCCGAGGGTTGATCGACCGGCGGGCGGCCCGACCGCTCGCCAGCCCCTGGCCTGCCTGCGCACAATAAGATCCTGTCGGCCGCAGCCGATCGGGCCCGCCCTCGCGGTCCGATCGGCGGCGGCGTTCCTGTTCGGGCCGCGCCCGGCTCCTTTTCTGGCGACGAGGTTTCCCGGATGTATGGCGCCCTGAAGCAGCACCTGACCCAGCAGCTCGACGGCATTCGCGACGCCGGCCTCTGGAAGGGCGAGCGAGTGCTGAATACCCCGCAGAATGCCCACGTGGCCGCCGCCGGGCAGCCGCAGGTCATCAACATGTGCGCCAACAACTACCTCGGCCTGGCCGACGACCCCGAGGTGCTGCACGCCGCCGACCACGCCCTGAAGCGCTGGGGCTTCGGCATGGCCTCAGTCCGGTTCATCTGCGGCACCCAGGTGCCGCACAAGGAGCTCGAAGGCCGGATCTCCGAGTTCCTCGGCACGGAGGATACGATCCTCTACAGCTCGTGCTGGGACGCCAACGGCGGCCTGTTCGAGACGATCCTCGGGCCCGAGGATGCGATCATCTCCGACGAGCTGAATCACGCCTCGATCATCGACGGCATCCGCCTCTGCAAGGCGAAGCGGCTCCGCTACAAGAACAACG